>JAKIYB010000124.1 GCA_022708765.1 Armatimonadota bacterium
AGGGTATGGTTTTGTCAGCCGACTGACGGTCATGTCGTGCATCACCTTCGGGCTAAGCGTCTTCACCCACAACAACAGCACGGCGTCCGAGTCGCTGGCCTGATTGACCCTGTGCAGGCTTTCCGGACGGCGGAAGGGGTTATCGGTTTCGGGATCCTGCCCCAGCGCTTCCTGCAGCGTCTGCCCCCAGTTCTGCGTGGAGACCATCGAGCGCACCTTCGAGCGCAGCACGCCACCGATGATCTCCTCCATGCGCTGCTGCAGCACCAGCCGGTTACGGTCCACGTCCGGCGTGGCGAGGTAGACGCCCACTGAGAGCTTATCTACATAGCTAAGGTCGCAGAGCTCTACGCGGTACGGCCCGCCCAGGAAGCGGTTGCGCGCCACCTGCACGGCCAGCGCGCGCAGGTAGGCCGCCGTGGGCGCGGCGATGACCCAGGTGACTCCACCGTCATCTTCAAAGCGCTGCGCGAAAGCCTGCCGGCAAAAGCGCTGCCAGCCGGTGATGCCCATGCGGTCCGGCGTCTGCTCGGTGCAGCGGTGGCGCAGCGGCGCGGGCAGCACCTGCACCGCCATCGCCGGGGTGATTTCCTCGTCGCCGTTCCAGTTCACCGCGATGATGCGCCGGTCCGCCGGCCCGGCGTCGCGAAAGTCGGCGAAGTCGTTCAGCGTGAATGCCCGTTGCTCATCGTAACGGAAATGACCCGTCAGCAAAGCTTTGGCCTGTGGGTCGTTCGTCAGCACCAGCGTGCGGGTAACGGCGTGCTCGAAGGTATAGGGTATCCCGGAAGTAAGGTCGGGCAGCGCGGCCGCCAAATCGGCACGCACGAAGGGCAGCCAGCGCGCGTGCGGCACGCTGATGTAGAGCTGAAATTCGTCTTTCGCGCGGATAACGCTGTGCGCGAAGGCGAAGACCTTACCCGCCGGCGGCTCCGGCATGCCGGGAACGAGCGCCTCGCGCAATGCCGCCAGCCGGTCGGCGTCTTCTACGGAAAGGGTGACGGATTCGTCAATCACCACCACATATTCGGTGTTTTTCCCAATGGCCGCCGGCAGTAAATCGCGCTTGCGCCGCCCCTGGCGCCCGACCTCGCGCAGCGGCAGATATTTAAAGTGGTCGCGCTTCACCTCCAGGCTGCCGCGAAGGGCCGGCGCCACCGCGCGCTCCGGCAGATTGGAGATGATATAGACGGGATACGACACAAAACCCGACTTCTTCCGATTGAGGATGCCCTCCTCAAAGAAATTCTCTGCCAGCGCCGCCATGCCGGCCAGCAGACAACAGATGGTGATGATGATGCCGCGCATCGTTTTTCCTCCTCCGACATGCGCCCCTTACTCCATATCCGCCACCAGCGCCCGGCAGGAGATTTCGGTGACTTTCACTTTCAGGCCGGGGATGGCGCGCAGAGCGCGGGCGATGCTGTCCACGTCGCGTTTGGTGCTGATGACGAAGACCGCGCTGTTGGTACCGCGCAGATCAAAGGTCGTTGCGGTGACCGTGGCGCCGCCCAGCGCGTCTCTCAGGCCGTCAATGATTTTCTCCCGGTTGTCGTAACTGCCTATCTTCCACACCCGCAGGCGGTAGACCGGCTTGCCGAAGGACTTCAGCATCTCCGCAGCCATGCGGGGCGCCGTGCGCTCCGCCGCCCGCTGCAGCGACCGCTTGGCGAGCACCAGCGAGGCGGGGTCGAGTTTCGGCTCCTCGGCGCGGGTGAGGGAGATATCCTGCGCGACGGAAGCGAGCAAACGCGCCGTCGCGCCTTCCACCAGCCGGTATTCCACGCGGGCGTCGAAGCCGTCGCGGCGTTCGCGCTGCTGGGCAAAACTCTCCCCCAGCGCGAAAAGGTCGGCATCCAATTCGCCCGCGGCCTGACGCACCAGGTTTATCGCCCGCGCGTCTCCCGTTTCCGCCTGCAGTACCGATTCGCGCAGCTTCACCGCTTTCGCCTGCTCCACATCCACGACCTGGAAGCCATACTGCAGCAGCGCGGCGTGAATGGCGGTCTGTACCGCCGGATCCGGCGCCGGGCGAGTGAGGATTTTTTCGGTTGTCAGCACCGCCACCCGCGGGGTGATCTTGCCGAAGGTGATGCTCACCAGTTCGCGCACGACCTGCGTCAGGTTGAGACGGAGGTAGTAAGCCTCTTCTCGCGGGATGATCTCCAGCACAAAGGAATCCGCTTTGTCGTAGATGCGCGCGGTGATCTCCGGCATCCATGCCTCCAGCACGTCTTTCGCCTCCGTGAGTATCTCGTGCTCGATCAGCCAGCGCACCGCTCCGCGCTTTGCCGCCCCGCGCTCCCAGGCCGTAGAAGTGACCGCAACTTCCGCCGAGTTCCACGCCTGCAGACGTACCACCGCGTCTTCTTCATCGGTCAGCGTGGGGGGCGGTGGGACCACGCGCTCGCCCGTCACCGCGCCAGGTCGCTTCTCTTTCGGCGGGATTTCACCGCTCTCAATCGCCAGCAGATGCGCATCCGCCGTAAGCCCGCCCACCTGGCCGGAAACGCTGCCCAGCAGCAGGTAATCGGCGCTGAGCAGCTTTCCGAGTTGTTTCCGCGTCGCGGGATCGGTAAGGCCGGCCGCGTCCAGCTTCAGTTGCGCCAGCGCGCGGTCCAGCCGCTCGCGCTCCACCACCTTGCACCAGCGCGCCTTCACCAGCGCGGTGATGAGCTTTTCCTGCAGCACCAGCGGCTTCACGCCTTCGTTCTCGCTGCGATTGGCGAAACGCGCCACCACCAGCGTCTTCCCCTTCACCGTCCCCGCCGCCGCATCGGTCACAAGCTGCTGCGCGATGGACCCGGCGATCAACGCCGTGTCGTCTACCGTCCACGCCCCTACCATGACCAGCAGGCCAAGTAAGATCAGGCTGACTCGCAACATCGTCGTTCCCTCCGTCCTTCACCCTCGCTCGAATGCACCGCTTCCCCAATCCTGGCGGGCCAGTCTCCGTCGGGCCGAGCGCGGGAAATAGAGATCGTGTCATCTCTTACCGCTGACCGGGTGACGCGGGCATCACTATATGCGGGCGCGTGTGCGATTCCTCCGCGCGGCGGGCGCCGTCAGCGCCAGCGCAAACACGCCCGACAGAACCGTTCGCATCGCATCCGCTATCTCCGTGTCAGCGTTGCCTTACTAAGTAATACGCGGAAGCGAAGCAGGGTTGCGCGGTTGCGCGAAATTTTTAGAGGTTTTTAACCGGTGGACATGCCACGAAGTCTTAACCACTGTATTATACCATAAGCGCTGCTCCGACTGGCGCAGGCAACCACTGAGTGGTATTATTGTCAAAGAGACTATGCCCACGGTCCGTGGTCGGTCGGACCGGCTTGTTTCTGCTTATCATAACTATTCTCTTTAGAGGTGAACCCCCATGGCTGACCGCTTTGAGAAAGCGATGATGGAGGGCAAGGAATACGCCAACGATCATGAATTTGCCGAAGCGCGAGCCGCGTTTCAGGAGGCGCTGCGATACAAAGGTGATTCTCCGGAAGCGCACTACTACTTCGCGTTCGCCGCATCGGAAGAAACCGGCAGTAAATTCCTCGCCACCCTCACCGAGAAAGGCATCTCCCTCGGCCACCTGCACATCGGCTGGCAGGAAGCGTTGCATCCGGACAATCACGCGAAAACCGTTGAACGCGTAGAGAAGGCATACGGGAAAGGGAAAACCCTTTTCTACAAGTTCGCGGCAGCCAACGCCCGCCGACAGCTCGCGTCCTGCGTCAAGCATCTGCATGTCGCCATCACCATGCGCCCGCACTACATCTTCGCCCGCGAACTGCTGGAAAAGCTGGAGCCGCTGGCGGAAGCGTCGCCGTTGAGCATGGTGGCCGCCGTGCTGAGTTGATGCATTGTCGGTGAATACGCACAAGAACGACCCGTGACTGAGGAATATACAGGTAGCTGCGTTCCCCTTGCAGCCTCATTTACGAAGGAGGTTTGCATGGGAGACCGCTATCAGCATGCCATGACGCTGGGGCGTCAGTACCTCTGCGCGCATGAATTCGCCGCCGCGCTCGGCGTGTTCGGCGAGGCGCTGCGGTATAATCCCCGTTCGCCCGAAGCCCACTATTCCTACGCTTTCGCCGCCGCGGAGGAAATCGGCAGCGACCTGATCGAAGAGCTGGCGGTGGCGGGCGTGTCGCTGGCCCGCCTGCGCGCCACCTGGCGCGAAGCGCTCGATGAACGCCTGCACGCCGCCATGTGCGCCCGCGTGACCGAGCACTTTGGCAAGCAGAAGCTCTTCCCCTATAAGCTCGCGGTAGCGCGCGCCCGACGGCAGGTCGCCCGTCGTTGCCTCGGGCACCTGCGCCGCGCGCTCATTATGCAGCCGCACTACACACTGGCCCGTGAACTGCGCGAGCGGCTCACCCCGCTGGCCGCCACCTCGCCGTTTGACATGATCACCACGCTGCTGCACTAGCGCCCGGCCGCCGATATCTGCTAGACTGTATCCGCGCCTCCGGAAGCCCTACGCTCCCGGAGGCGCGGATATCGTGTCCGGGAGATGCCGATGCTCACGCCCGCCCAGTGCGCCGTCCTCTTCGATAACGACGGCGTCATCGTGGATACCGCCGAAGGTCATTATCAATCGTTCGCCCTGCTTGGCAAAGACGAAGGGTATACGGTCACCCGCGAGCAGTTCGCCGGCCTGTTCGGCCGACATAACCGCGATATCTTCCCCATCCTTATTGGCCATGCGCTGCCGGACGACGAAATCGCGCGGCTGGCCGACCGCAAGGAAGCGCTCTTTCGCGAACTGGTGAAGGACAGCATCGCCGCGCTGCCCGGCGTGCTTGCCCTCCTCCCCGCGCTCAAAGCCGCCGGCTTTCACGTCGCCATGGGGACATCCACCCCGCGCGCCAACGTAGATCTCATCCTCGGCGCTCTCGGCCTCGCCCCATATTTCGACACCATCGTCTCCGCCGAGGACGTCACCCGCGGCAAGCCCGACCCCCAGGTCTTCCTCCTCGGCGCCGAACGCCTGGGCATCCCGCCCGCGCGCTGCGTGGTGGTGGAAGACGCCGTCGCCGGCGTGCAGGCCGCGAAACGTGGCGGCATGAAAGCGCTGGGCGTCACCACGAATCACCCCCGCGAAGCACTGTCCGAGGCTGACCGTGTGGTGGACAGTCTGTCGGAAGTCGGGCCGGCGGATTTCCTGGCGCTGCTAAACGAGACACCGCGTTCGTAGAAAGGTACGGCGGGGGTAGTATCCGTAAAATAACTCTGCTATCCCCTTGTTCCTTACCAATACAACCGCTACAATACCCCCAGCACATTTCCGGAGGTATCCCCATGCGCATCCCCATTGGGTTAGAGCTCTACTCCGTCCGCCACGATTTCGCCCGCGATCCCCTTGGCACGCTGAAAACCGTCGCCGAGATGGGGTATGAGGGCGTGGAATTCGCCGGCCCGCCGGCGCTGAGCGGCATGCTGCTGCGGGCCATGCTCGATGAAGTCGGCCTCGTCTGCTGTGGCTGGCACACGCCATTCGCCATGGTACAGGACGATCAGCTCGCTGCCACCATCGCGCTGAACAAAGCCGTCGGCAACCGCCGCGTCATCGTCCCCGGCATCCCGCGTGAGTTGGTGGACAGCCGCGCGAAATGGCGGGCGATGGCCGACTTTTTCAACGCGCTGGCCGACAAACTCGCGCCGCACGACATGGTGACCGGCTACCACAACCACACCGTGGAATTCACCCCGCTGGACGGCGAGCATCCGTGGGATACTTTCTTCGGCAATACCGATCCCCGCGTGGTGATGCAGCTTGACACCGGCAACGCCATGCACGGCGGCGCCGACCCCGCCGCCATCCTGCGCCAGTACCCCGGCCGCGCCGGCGCCGTCCACCTGAAACCTTACACCCCCGGCGCCTCCGAGCCCTTCAAAGCCCCCATCGGCGAAGACGCCTCCGACTGGCCCGCCATCTTCGCCGCCTGCGACGCCGCCGCCGCCACCGACTGGTACATCGTCGAATACGAAAGCGACGCCTACCCGCCGCTGGAAGCGGTTGACAAGTGCCTGCGAGGACTGAAGGGGATGGGGAAATAAGTAGCCGGCTGCAGGCAATCCTCGGTAATTCGGTGACTGCCTCCTATTGCTGCGGCAACTGGCTGGCTGTCACCGAATTACCCAAATGATGAATATTAGGCGCTCGTTCGTTCATTTACCCCGGCTCAATCCCCAGTGCCGGGGGTGTGGTGATCTTCGCGCCAGTTCGGCCGGCTTTCGGGTCGTATTCCGCCAGGTAGCGGTAGGCGGCTTCCAGGTTTGCCGGCGGTACTTCCACGCCGGTGACGTTGCTGGTAAAGAGGAGGAACCCCCTCCCGCCATCGGTGGCGTCCAGACAGTAGTCTACTTCGCGGCATACATCGTCCGGCGTGCCGAAGGGGAGGGTGCGGGTGACGGAAAGGCCGCCCATGATGAGCATCTCCTCGCCGTGCAGGCCGTGGCGCTGGCGCAAGTCGTAGATATCTACCCCGCACTCATACTGGAAGCCCTGGAAGCCGGTGAAACCCGCCGCCACCATGTCATCCACCAGCGGCATTACGTTGCCGTCGCAGTGGTGGATACAGCGGATGCCCGCCTCCAGGTACGGCGCCAGCGCATGCGCGACGTGCGGCCAGTAGGCTTCGCGCAGGAATTCCGGCTGCACCATCGGTCCGTCGTTCGTGCAGATGTCGTCCCCGGTGAAGAGCAGCGGGATAAGGTTGAATTCCTTCCACAGGCGGATGATGTGGTGATTGCGCTCGCGAGAGAGGATGCCGTCCTCCCAGTAGATGCGCGCCACCGCCTCCGGATAGAGTGCCACCGCGGAAAGAAAAGCGACATACCCGTAGGTGAAATAGAGCGAGAAGTTCGCGGGCGCCGCCCAGATGGTGGGCACCAGCGCGATATCCTCCATCGCCCCGGTCATGCGGGAAAAATGCTCGCGAAATTCCATCTCGACGGCGCCGGCATCGAAGCGCGTGCGCAAGATGTCGTCTTCGGAATCGGGGATGGCTTCCGCCCGTTCCAGTATCGCTTCCGGCTCTACCTCGGTGAAACCCTCCTCCTGCAGCGACCCGGCGCGGATGGAATCCAGCTCTCTCGGCACGATGGGCGGCACCATGCCGTCCATCCCCTGCCGGCGATTGGCGGCGACGACGTGCGCCGGGGGATCGGTCAGGTATTCTTCCACCGACACCCCGCCCAGCGCCGCCACGTTGCGCACCCCCAGGCTCCACCCGCCCACCATCGGCACGCGGTCAATCTCACCCCCGGCAATCTGCGCCAGGATGCGTCCTTTACGCGTCATTCCCATTCCGCCATGTCCTTTCTCACAAGTTCGGTTTTCCTTCGCCGCGCGGCGGGGGATTCCTGCGCAGCGCGCTTGGTGCGTTGTACCAACACTCTTAGGCAGTCATGCGCCGTATGATGGTAACTGATATTCCGCCAACCAATGGAGCACGGCCATGACCCTTCCTGACGAGATGCCTTGGATTGATGCCGGGACGTTGCGGCGGCTGGAGCGCGCCGCGCCGGAGGCATTTGCCGCGTTCTGGGCGCGTTTCGCCCCGCTGGTAGAGATCCTGCGCCGGCCGGAACCGGGAGCGGCGCGGGAAAGCTGGGCGCTGTTCGCGCTGCTGCATAGCGAGCAGGCGGATGATGTGCTGGGATATCTCATCAACCAGTTGCGACATCGCCACCTCTCCGTGCGGGTGGCGGCGGCGGAGGCGCTGGGACGATTGGGCGACAGCCGCGCGGTTCGTCCACTGGTTGCGCGCCTGCGCGATCGTCCGGAGGCCATGCGGCTGGCGGCGATCGCGGCGTTGACGGCGCTGCGCGACGACGCCGCGCTGGCCGCGCTGCGCATGGCGCTGGCGGACCGCGCCGCGCCCGTGCGGCTGGCCGCCGCCGAAGCCTGCCTGAGCCTGGGCGATTACCGCGCGCCGCTGCCCGCGCTCCTCGCCCTGCTGCGGCAGGGAGACCGGCGCCTGCGCCGGACGGCGGCGCTGCGCCTCGCCTGGCCGGGGAATCTGACGGCGGCGCCGGGGCTGCTGGCGGCACTCGCTGATCGCTGGCCAGAGGTGCGCGCGGCCGCCGCGCACAGCCTGGGCGTCATCGGCTGCCGCGCGGCGGTGCCGTCGCTGCTGGCCCGGCTGCGTGACCGGGATGAACGCGTGCGCGCCCGCGCCGCGGAAGCGCTGGTACTCATCGGCGACCCGCGCGCCCTGGAACCGCTCTACAATCTCGCCGAGACCGCCGACGACGCCCTGCGCGCCATCGCCCGGCAGGCGCTGCGCGCCTTTCCCGGCGCCGATGCGACACGGAAGGCGGCGTAGGCGCGGACGACGGCGTGCGTATGCGTATACGATGAAAGTATTGCGGTTGACACCCCTCCCGCGTCACGCTACCATGATGCCCGACATGACCTCCCGGAAGGAGCCTTGATGAGCACTGGTACCGTCGCCGTGATCCTCGCCGCCGGCAAAGGCACGCGCATGAAATCGTCGCGGGCGAAGGCGCTGTTCCCACTGTGCGGCAAGCCGCTGATTCACTATCCCATCCGTGCCGCGCGGCAAACGGGGATTGACCGGGTAGTGCTGGTAGTCGGGCATCAGGCGGAAATGGTGATGGCGGCGGCGGAGGGCGAAGGCGTATCCTTCGCGGTGCAGGAGCCGCAACTCGGCACCGGCCACGCGCTGCTGTGCGCCGAGGACGCGCTGCGCGGTTTTACGGGCACCGTCTTCGTCCACTGCGTGGATGTGCCGCTGCTGCCCGCCGAGTTGCTCGCGGAGATGCTGGAGACCCACCGGCGCGAGGGGAACGCGGTGACGGTGCTCACCACCGTGCTGCCCGACGCCGGGAAATACGGCCGCATCATCCGCGGCGAGGACGGCCGCGTGCTGCGCATCACCGAGGCGCGCGATGCCACCCCCGAAGAACGGCTGATCCGCGAAATCAACGCCGGTAGCTACTGTTTTGAGGCGCCGCTGGTCTTCGAGCTCCTCCACCAGATCACCCCGGACAACGACCAGAAGGAGTACTACCTCACCGATGTGCTGGCGCTGGCGAACGCGCGCGGCGCGCGCGTGGGCGCGGTTATCGCCGCCGACCCCGGCCAGGTAGAGGGCATTAACGACCGCGCCCAGCTTGCCGAGATGGAAGCCCGCCTGCGCGCGCAGATCTGCCGACGCCACCTGCTCAACGGCGTGAGCATCATTGACCCGGCGACGACCTATATCGAAGATGACGTGGTGATTGGCCAGGATACGGTGATTCACCCCTCGACCATGCTTCACGGCGCCACGCGCATCGGCGAGGGATGCGTGGTTGGCCCCTTCAGCCAGCTTTTCGACATGACGCTGGAGGACGGCACGGCGGTCATCAGCTCCTACGTCGAGCGCAGCGTACTGCGAAGCGGCGCGAAGGTGGGCCCCTATTCCCGCCTGCGCGCGGGCTGCGACATCGGCCCGGGCAGCGTCATCGGCAACTATTCCGAATTGAAAAACACCCGCGTGGGAACGAACAGTCACGTCCACCACGTCGGCTACCTGGGTGACACCACGGTGGGCGACGGGGTGAATATCGGCGCCGGCACCATCACCTGCAACTACGATGGCGCGCGCAAGCACCCCACCGTCATCGGCCATGACGCCTTCATCGGCAGCGGCAACCTCATCGTCGCCCCCGTCACCATCGGCGAGCACGCCCGCGTGGTAAAAGACCGGGAGATGCCGGAGGAAAAGTAAAGCGGGCAATGGTTGAGGTAACTCCGGAAAACGGAAGCGTGACGGGCGCTTTTTACGGCGCGGGGTGTTACCCCAACCGCAGCGGCAGGCGCATGGCGATGGTGGTGCCTTCATCCTGCACCGACGCCACGGAGAGGCGGCCGTCGTGGGCGTCCACCACGTTCTTCACCACGCGGGTGCCGAGGC
>JAKIYB010000125.1:0-5667 GCA_022708765.1 Armatimonadota bacterium
TGGGGCAGCGAAAAGAGTTTCGGTAACTCGCCAGGGATACGAGGGTAAAAGTTCATCGCCAACGTGGGGAAGCCCATCGGCCGGCCGTCAATGGGCAGTGTGGGTGAGTTGCGCGTTAAATTTACCGCTGGCGCGACCTCCACGATGAGTTGGCCTTTGGGCGGGGTGATGCCCATATTACCCCGGAAGCTTGTCTGCGTCCAGGTCTGTTCATCGTCACGCGTGCGCAGGCGGGCGTTACCGAGCGCGTTACAGCGGTCACTGCACATGAACTCCTCGTTGTTAAGGTTGCGGGTCCAGAAGGCGGCGCTGATCGCCCGCCTGCCTTGCAGGTCTTCCACGACCAGCAGGGGGCTGGTCTGCTGGCACGTGGCCAGCACCAGCTCCTGTTCGAAGATCTTCGCGCCGTTTGGGTGGTAGCGGCGCAGCACCTGGCGGTCCCCATCGTAGAGGGTGACTGACTTCAAACCATTGTCGGATGCGACGCGGAACTGCAAGCGATACTGCCAGAGGTCAGGCCGCCACCACTCGCCACGCGGGCCGGCCAGACGGTTCGGGGCTTGCCAGACGAGAATGCGCGGGCCGTTGGTGATATACTGGCTGCCGCTGCCGCTGAACGAGAACGCGCCGCGATGCCAGGTACCGTTCAGTTCCAGCAGGCTACGGTGGCTGACGATGGTCCACCCGTCGGCGGCGCGCCTGGCCACTTCTTTGGGTTCCGTGATAAACTCGAATGCCACCGGCGCCTGGCAGCCGCCGATGCTGTTCAGGTAGAGATACTCACCCAGCGCGTTGTCAATTTGTTTGCCGTTCTGGAAGCTGTAGATGGGGAAGGAGTTGTATAGCTTATAATCGGCGAAGTGCAGCATATTCGCCCGATGGTTCCAGAAACCGCTGAGTACCGCCTGGCGTAAATACTGTTGATTGAAATTGAAATAACCTCGAGAACGCATGGTTTGAAGCGTCGCCAGCCGCCCGTCCGGCAACAGCATCTCGGGTTTCAGCATCTTTACCGTATCGCCGAAAGCGTAGAGGTGGTTGCCCTGGGCGTCCTCGTAGGTAAGCCCGGGCACGGCGAGGAAGGCGTCATCGGAGTGCGCCGTGCATTGCTCCGCCAGTTGCGCCCATTTTGCCTCATCCATCGCCAGGCTGTCTTCCATGAAGACGATGAATTGCAGCCCGACATCTTTGGCGGCTTTCACGTAATCGGCCACCGTGCCCGTGCCGCTAGAGAGGGCCGTGCGCGCACCCACCAGGCCACGCACCTGCAATTGATCGGGAATATCCGCAATCGCCGGCTCTTTCTCCCACTCAATGCGCGGCGCCTTCTCCCAGAAATACGACGGCGGTTTCAGCAGGGCTGCCGGCGTGGTTGCGCCCCCCAGGCCCGCCTTTTGTGCAGGCTCGGCCAGCCAGCTGAAGGCATTGGCGCACACCTTCAGCCAGTCGCTCGGCTGGTCGCCAACGCCGGCAGAGAGCATCACGTCAGTGGTGGGGCAGTTGGGCGGCGAAGAAAACAGCCAGTAGTTGCGGATGCCGAGTACAGCCATGCGCCCGGTCCCCACCTGGCGGATGGCCATCAAGGGCGGCGCCGGGGCGGCCAGTTCTTTGGGCACCCACTGCTGCAGTACCGGGTCATGGCGCACCTCTTTGATGCCGGCTACGGTCGCGGCGCCGCGCACCACCACCTGCCACTCCTTGCTCAGGTCAAAGGACATCGGCGGTTCAACTGAGCTTTTGCTTTGGTGCGAGACGAGCGTGAGCACGCCACGCACGTTAGCGTTGACGGGCGCGGTGACATCCGTGCTCCAGGAGTGCGTCACGCCCATGATATCCTGGTACAGATTTTTCGGATTGCTCTCCTGCAAGACTTCCCAGCGCGGACGGGCGCCCAGTTTGTCCAGCCATTTATTCGTCATCGTCCAGTTCGAGGTCGCCCAGACTTCGGCCTGCAGATGCGCATGCTCGGGCGCACAGACGAAAATGCCACCGCCTTTCGCCAGGAATGCCTCCACAGCGCTCCGTTCAGCTTCGGTCATGGTACCGACCACCGCCACGTGGTACTTGCCGGTGGCCAGCATCTCCACCAGCTTGCCCGCCGGGGCGGCATCAACTTCGATGCCCATTGCCACCAGTGGCTGTGCCACATAGCTGTGATGCACCCCACCCTGGAAGAGGACGGCAGGATTATCGGCGGCCTGCGCGGATAGCGCACACAGGACCAGGAGACTGAAAAACGCACTCAACATAAGAGATCGCATTGCGCAACACCTTTCTGTAAGGGCATAAGTAACCCTTGGACTCAATACCCAGTTCGGTCAAACATGCTCGCACTACAGTCACTTCATTAGCAATTGCCGCAGTAAGGCGCGCCAGGACTCGCACGCCCAAAAGGGTTTTGCCTCACCTTGTGGATCACCCTGCACCGTTCCGGCGAATATGACGACCTGTCCGTTCCCGGTGGTCTTCCGCGCGGCAATCGGTGTCGTTCCCGCATACGCGTCAATCACGATACCAGGTTTTGCCGTGATCGCATGCCGCCACAGGAGCGCCGGGGAGTCGGGATAGGGTTTTCCCGGTTGCCTTCCCAACAGCAGGGGCGGCGCACAAGGAATGAGTTCCGCGCGCCCGGTAAGGGTAAAGGGCAGCATATCATCGAGGTAGGTGCCCTGCACGCCGCCGACGCCCAGAGTAAACGGCCCGCCGAGTATCACCAGCCGACCGCCGTCCGTGACGAAATCTTTCAACCGCTTGCGCATCGCGTAATCAGAGGTGCTGAAATCTACGTTCACGCAGACGACCGCATCATACGCATACAGTTCTTCGTACGAAGCGGGCAGGAGATAACTATTCGCGCAGGTCACGGCGTCGGCAACACCATAAGGCTGCCAGAACAGCCCTTTCACCTGCAGGAGCTTGGCCGGCGCCGCTCCGTTCGGCGCGCGAAGTCCCTTCGGTTTGTCCACCGCGGGCACCTTCGCTTCCAGATCGGCATCGGTGTATTGCTCCAGTTGTTCGATGATCACGTGGTCCCACAGGAAACGGTTATCCGCGCTGCTCTCGCGAGAAATCGGAATGCCGTAGACGCCCATCGTCGTCATCTCCGTGCACTCCCACTCGGGAAGAGTGTAGTAATGGTACTTCCCGTCTACAATCAACCGGCGCTCGGGCGGCATGGCCGCATCGGTGCTGAAATTCACCCCCGGCAACACTTTCGTGTGCCGCTTTACATAGATGGTGACCGCCTGGCGATCAATAGTATCCGGCGCGGAATCATCCTCTAATTTTATCCGTATCCGCGGCACATAGCGCCCGGGCGCCAGCAGACCCATCCAGGTGCGCCCAAAATACAGACCGCCGTTGTCGCCCCGCTCGCGCACCTGGGCGACCGCGTTGTTGGCGTCCGCATCCATAATGTATTTCGCGGTGATGCCGCTGCCGCCTTCGTCCGCTTCCCACAGGCTCTCGGTAGGTCGCAGCTCAATCCCGGTGGCCGAAGGGAACATGGGATCGCTGAAGAACTGCCCACTGCTCGCTCGCCCCTTTTCCACCGCGTCGGGATCCGGTTGCTCGGTGAACGCCGGGACGGGCGCGGGAAGCGTAAATTTCCCGCTCAATTCGAAGATGACCATTCCCCAGCAGGTGATACGCGGCACGGTGACCGTCGTCAAGCGCCCCCGCGTCGTCTGTTTCAATTCAAGCTCGAAGGGTTCGTGCTCCGGGCGCACGAGTACGACCCGCGTCACGTTATCCGGCGCCGTCAGGGTCACCGTGATGTTGGAAACCGGCGCGGGCAACGTCGTTTCGGTCATATTATTGCTGGGCGAGGGATTGACGAGATGCAGGACGGTGAATTTTCGCGATGGCGATGCCACCACGTCCTGCATCAGCGGCTGCCAGTACAGCCCCGGCGCCGACACCGTCGCCACCGCCGCCGGACTGGCCACCGGCCGCAGGCGCGGATGCCACAGGAAGGCGGACCAGCGCGTCATGAACTTGCCCCAGTTGGAACAGCCAATAGCCAGTTGATGAGTGCCGTCTATGGGATGTCCCCCCGCGATCAGCGCGTAGATGAGTTTATATAAGCTTTTCGCCGAATCATCCAGCCGCAGGTAACCATGGTAGGAGCCACCGAGTGCTTGAATAGCTTTAGCCACTGTCAGCTCGTGTTCCGCATACCGCGTCCAGGTGGCATATTTCAGGCCGGGCCCATACCCATCGCTTTTCAGGCGCTCGACCGCCCACATGCCGCCGCCCGCCATCCCTTCCCGCATCTCATGCTGCCGGTGCGCGGATAAGTTACCGGGTCCCGAGGAGACATTGAAGCCAAACTGGAAGCCGGGGGCGGCCTTCCACACCGTTTCTTTCAAGCGGCGCATATTCCAGGCGCTCAACGCATCAACGCCGGTCGTGTAGTGCCCATCAAACCGGACGCCATCCCAACCATATGCCTTGATTGACGCTAGTATAGCGGCAATGCCGTGATCCAGCGCGTCAACGCGGCGGATATCCGGCACCGTATGGTACCAGCCATACTTCGGCCGCCGGCCCTCCACCTGCCATTTTTCCAGGTCTTCCACGTCCCAGTTGCCGGACGGTTGGCCGAGGGCGTTCGGCAGGAAGTATTCGGGGTGTCGGCGGACCAGTTCCCATCCCTCCGGACCGCCGCCCTGGTGCTTGCCATAGGTGATCATCTTCATGCCGCGGCGGTGCGCTTCCTCGATAACCTTGCGCAGTGAGACATCGAAGACCTGGTAGCGCGCCTGGCCGCTGAACCACGACGGGCCGGTCGGCGTCATCAGGCCCCAGTCATCCGGCGCCCAGAAGAACCACTCCATCCAGTTGGCGTAATAATGATATTGCTTGCGTACGTCTCGCGTGATGAGGTGTGTCGCAGCTTTACTATACGCTGCCGGGTGCAGGTACCCACTGATGCCCACCTCACCCAGGTTATTGGAGACGCTGATAAACTCACTGGCACTTTGTGTCCCCACGCTGGCTCGGAGTTCGCAGCCCATTTCTTCCTCGGTCTCCGACAGCGTAAAGGGTATAGTGACCGTCACCGTCTCTCCGGGGTGCAACTTCGGGGTTTGCCGCGTGGCCAGTGTCCGCTCCGTCCGCAACCAGCAGCGGGAAGTCAGGGTGACGGTGGGAGCCTGGGCGGTAGCCGTACCATTGCGTACCACCACGGTGGCGACACCGCTCTCACCGCGGCGAAACAGGCGCTTCCCGGTGAGCACCGCCCCTATCCCTGCCATGCCGGTAGACGGTGTCTCGATCGGCGTGCCTTCCTGATACCGCCGGTAGATTTCCGCGACCTCCGTGTCGCTCATGGCGCGTGTGTATACGGCGACTTCGTCAACGCAGCCTTTGAAATACGTCTGAAAAGACGCGCCATTACCACCGATATTAAGATTGCCCGCCCGTTTGGGAAAACCGCCGGTGATCGGACGAGTATTCACGTGCGCGCCATCCAGATACAGCGTCAGCGCCGTCTCGGAGATGACAAGTGCGGCATGCATCCACACGCCGGCCGGATTATCCCACGAGGTGATGTTGATACCTTTTTTCTTGCCGTCAAAAGCGTCTGCGCGTAACGGCCCTTTTCCAGCGGCTTGCATGATGAGCGCGCCCGGCGCCCCGCCGAAGGCGCGGGACAGCATCGCT
>JAKIYB010000125.1:5677-9919 GCA_022708765.1 Armatimonadota bacterium
CTCCCGCCGTGGGGGCGGCATCCGTTTTATACCAGAACAGGTAGGTCACCGGCGAGGCGGTATTCCAGTTGCCATCCGGAATCTCGACCAGGTCATCAACTCCATCGAAACGGAGACATCCGCCGGATTTGCCCGCCTGCTCCCAGGCCGCGCCGAATACCTCGCCGGTATTTCCTCTCCCGCTCCAATCGGCGACATACGCGCCGGCGCCTTCATCGAAGGACCAGTAGCCGGCCAAATCCGGGTCTACCGTCGCAGAACTGGTGAGCGCAGTTCCCCAACAAAGAAGAAGGACGATGAATATCCGTACTATTCGAGCAATACCTGACAGCATGCGATTCATCTCCAGAGAAGCCTTTAAGCGGCCATTCGTCTTCATGGTATGATTACCAGGCTGCAATTGATCAGAATCTCTCTGGTTGCCTGCCAGTTGGAGAAGAATTGATCCGATAGGCCGCTGGATTTCCACTACCGGTTGCCTGCTGAACAGCCAATAACATGAGTTCCTCGTACATACTTGCTACTCATGCGCGCTCAAAGGACCCAGGTAGATGTTCCGCAGAGTTAAGAGTATGCCATTGTCTATGGTTCCCCTGATCGTTGTTGAATCCCACATCAACAACCGTATTAAATCAGCGGCCAATCTCGTCTCCTTTATAGGGACGGCGGCTTGCGGGAAGGCATATCATATATTACTATAAGATAGTGTTTGCCTACGAGTATACAGACATATTGCGCTACTACCATTACTATCTGACATTTTCCTGATTGGGGTACCGGTATGTTCCGTCTGGCCAATAACGCCCCTCCTCCTTTCCAGACCCCACGCGTGCGTATCAGGGGGATAGCCGTTGATGAACGAGTCGAGCACGGCATGCTCGTACGTCCGACCGGCACGCCCGACTACCTGATCACCATCTTTCGGAACGCGGTGCCCGTCTGGGTCGGGAACCAACGTCTGTATATTCCGTCACCGTGCGCGATGATCTGGCCGCCGGGTGAACCCCAGCAGTTCGGCATGGCTTCCCCCTGGTCGTACTCCTGGCTGCATGCGGGTGGTCAATTTCTCCATGAACTCATGCGGCAGTATGGCGTACCCATGCTGACCCCTCTTCCGCTTCCCGAATCCGCCATGGTGGAAGGTTTGCTGGGCATGATGCAGCACGAATTACAGGTCCAAATCCCACACGAGCACATCCTTACCAATGCGATGGAGATTTTCATCCTGTCGCTCATGCGCGAGAACCGGACCGCGAGTGATGGCACATCCCGCATTCCCGCCGTCTTTACTGAGCTCAAGCGTTACCTGGATCGTCATTTCGCCGCGCCCGTCACCCTCGCAAGCCTGGCGGATCGTTCAGCCATGTCCACCTCGGCGATGCGCTATGGTTTTAAGCGATACTTTGGCCGCCCCCCCATCGAGTATCTGATACAGGTGCGCATGAGTCATGCGTGCGAACTGCTGCAAAATCACACGCTCCGTATCAGCGAAGTGGCCGCACAGGTGGGCTATGACGATCCCAATACGTTTGCGATCATCTTCCGTCGCCATTTCGGGATCAGTCCCCGTTCCTACCGGGCAAGCCTGCGCGGCGATGTCTTCCGGGAGCAGTTTCTACACGAAACGTATACCTGGGAATTGGCAAAACTCCTGGAAGAGGGGTGGCTCCCCGTAACTGACAGCGATTTCACTTCTGCTCCGCTACTGGATACACACTGGCGGTGTGAGCAATACCTTTATGATCAGGCTCCTTTTGAGATCACTCCTTGCGACCCGCACTTCACCACGAAGGGGTTAGAGTTTCCGCAACAGAACCGCTGGACGCAATTACGCTGGGTTACACCATGCGCGGAAGAGACGAAACTGGAATGCGACATTCGCAATACTTCGCCGGATGGACTGAACCTGGCGTTCAGCCTTTCGGGTGATCTCCGCACCGGTTATCGCCTGCGTTTGTATGGTTGGCATCAGGCTGATTTAGAGACCATCGCATATGGGCGCGGAGAAGTCCTCCACCATGGACAGATGCAACTCGACCCCGATGCGAGTCGTTACCGGGTGACGCTCTGGCGATCAGGCAGCACCATCACCGCGGAGATAAACGGGCAACACATCCTGACGTACCACGATGCGTTGCCTCTCCACGGCCCGGAGCATCGAACCTTCGCGGTGGGGCGGGGCAAAGGAGCAGGCGGGGCATGCATTCATCGGCTGCGCGTCTTCATGCGCCGGGAAGCACGTTATGTGGATGTCCTTGAACCCGGTCGGGTCTTGCTGCGTTACGGAAATCACGAAGAAAGCAGCGCCTGGTTTCAACAAGTCGCGACAACGTATCAGGAACCGAGCATCGTCCAGGAAGCCGAATACCTGTCTGCGCTGGCCATGCTTGCCGGCAATCGTGCTGATAGCGACATGGCGCTTGCGGCTATCTGTGCCGATCCCTCGCATCTGTATCGTCGTCAAGCCCTGCGCGAACAGGCCTTGCAATACGCGAAGTCCGGTGAAATCGCTCGCGCGGTGGCCGCGTTACGGGAGATCGCAACATACCCACCGACCGACGATACCATACAGCAGGTGCTTGATCGGTTGTTTGCTCATTGCCGGAACAGTTCTGACGCTCCAGCCCTGGCGACGATCTTGCCGGAGCTGGCATCATTGCCGCTCACCTCGTTGAACCTTTCAAAACTCGGACTGACAAATTTAGCAATGATAACCGGATTATCGCTGACTTCTCTTGAGTGCTCCAGCAACTATCTGACCAGCATTGCGTCCGTGCGCGCAATGCCATTGCAGCAACTCTATTGTGGGGAAAATTGCCTGACACATCTACATCCCCTTCAGGGAATGGCGTTACATTCGCTCCGCTGTCATGACAACCAGCTTACTGATCTCGCGCCACTTGCCGGCATGCCGTTGACCTCGCTCTCGTGTTGGGCAAACGCGATCAGTGACCTTACGCCCCTTCAGGGAATACCGTTGCGCGAACTGGCCTGCGGCCACAATACGATTACTGATCTTTCCGCGTTACGCGAGATGCCTCTCGAGGCACTGTCCTGCGACCACAACCGGATTACCGACCTGTCTCCGCTACACGGCTCACCAACACTGCGCGATGTAAGCTGCGCGTCAAATCACCTGACAAGCCTTGAGCCACTCCAGGGGTGTGCGCTTAGTAGTCTGACGTGTGGCGACAATCCCATTCGTGACCTGTCTCCGCTGGCGGGTATGCCGCTGGAAGTGTTGATCGCCACTCCGGCAGAGTCCGCTCCGGCGTCTCCACTGTCACAATAACGCCATCACCAGCCTGGCACCGCTCGCGGAACTACCCCTTGAGGATCTTGCATGCGCGCATAATCCAATCCACGATCTTGCGCCTCTTAGCACGCTTCCCCTGCGCTGCCTGACCATCCACGGCATTCCGCTCACCGGTCTCAATCAGGAGGTGATCGCCACCCTACCGCTTAACGAACTCGACGGCGATCTCTCAAAGATAATGGTGGCGCTGCTTGAACAGATGCCTGCCTTGCCAGTCTTCAATAAACACGCGCGCGCGCATGCCTTGAGGATCGGTCCCGTGCTGCTCGAAGCACTTGCCGCATGGCAGGCGGGCCGTGCCGACGCCAGCAAGCGGGCCCTTCGGCGATTTGCCGTGGCCAGCGGCGAGAGGGCGTATCTCGCACTGCCGATTCAACTCTCTCGTTTTGCCGCGTTGGCGTTCAGCGACTTCCTGGGAGCCAGGCTTGTCTGTCCCTCGACCCCTGAACTTCAGCGCGCGGTAGAGCAGTATCTGGAACCTCTGGTGGTATCTGAGGGTGTGAAAACCCCTTACCACCTCGGCCTCAGCCGCGATGGAACAGCGGAGGTATTGCGATGGCAATCGGGCGCTCCCTACGATTGGCGTAACTGGCGGTATCGCCTGGATGAACGCATGGTTCAATCCGGCGAGTGCCCTGTCTACGAATACAATGCCATACGACACGGCTCCATATGGTACGGCACGAGCACCCCTGTATCTGTATTGCTCGAATGGGATAATGGCGCCGTCTATCAGCCGTGATGGTTCCCTGGTGAGGGTGGTATCGAGCTGCCGCAGGTCGCGCGGGAAGCAGAAGCACACATGCCATTAGCCGGTCTCTTTAGTCATATGGCGACAAAAGCCCACCTGGCATGTGCAGGATAAGTTATCGGCGCTGTCATCGGATCCCTAAGAAACTATCTCAAAACGCCTCGCAGTCGTCTCG
>JAKIYB010000126.1:0-325 GCA_022708765.1 Armatimonadota bacterium
CATCGAGTTTTGGAGCCATGCCGAAACGCCTCTCGCGCGGAAGGGCTGGGGGACAGGCTTTGCGCTTGGCAGCCTGCTTCCGGGGCTGCTTTTCGGGATTGCGCTGGGCAATCTGCTGTGCGGTATCCCGCTCAACGCGAATGGCGACTTCCTCGGTTCGTTCTTCAGCCTGCTGAACGTCTACGCGCTCCTCATCGGCGTCGTCTCGCTGGTGATGCTCGCTGCCCATGGCGCGCTTTATTTCACCATGAAAACCGAAGGCGAGCAGGCGGAGCAAGGCCGCGGCTGGGCACGATTGGCGCTGGCGGCTTACCTGCCGCTGGCC
>JAKIYB010000126.1:335-9906 GCA_022708765.1 Armatimonadota bacterium
CCCGATCGGCTCGCGGCCGTCCGCCGCGCCCTCACCTGGGCGGTGATCGCCCTCGTCGTGGTGCTCGCGGCCACGGGGGCCTACCTGGCCCTCGCCTACCGGCCGAGCGCCGCCCAGGCCTGGCCGAGCCTGCCCCCGAGCGGATCCCGGGTGCCGGCGCTGGTCACGACCGCCCGCACGGTCCACCGCTGGTGCGCTTGGCTGGTGGTGCTGCCGGCGCTCACCCTCGCCGCAATTCTGTATGCGACGGTCCACAACCGCGCCGGACGGGACAACGCCGCCTTCCTGGCGTCCTCCGCGTCCATCGCGCTGCTGTTGCTGACGGCGGTGGCCGGCCTCTTCCCGCACCTGGTGCCCGCGTCGAACAACACAGCCTACAGTCTCACCCTCGCCAACGCCGCCGCCACGCCGCGATCGCTGGGCGTCATGCTCACCATCGCCGCGATCGGGTTGCCCATCGTCGCCGGCTATACGATCTGGGTCTACACGCTCTTCAGCGGTAAGGTGCGCGCCGAGGAAAAATATTCCTGATTGCGGCTTGCGTGAGCGGATAAAAATGATTACAATCGCACCGGCCTGTCTCGAGCGTATGCGGCGGGCCGGGAGTTTCCGTCATGTCGTTGCAGCCGGACACAAACGCACAGGTACACGCACCCTTCGGCGCCGTGCGCATCAGCGAACATGTCTACTGGGTGGGCGCCATTGACTGGCGCTTGCGCGATTTTCACGGCTACGCCACCGAACGTGGCACCACGTATAACGCCTATCTGGTGATGGGCGAAAAGATTACACTCATTGACGCCGTCAAAGCGCCGTTTCGCCATGAACTGCTGGCGCGCATCGCCTCGGTAGTCGAACCGTCTAAGATTGACTATATCATCTCCAACCACGCCGAGATGGATCATACCGGTTGCCTGCCGGAAATAATCGCGGCGACACGGCCAGAGAAAGTCTTCGCCTCGCCTAACGGTGTAAAAGCTCTGCGCGAGCATTTCCGCATGTCCCTGGAACTGACGGAGGTGCAAGACGGCATGACTCTCGACCTTGGCGGATTGCACTTCACCTTCGTCGAGACGCGCATGCTGCACTGGCCGGACAGCATGTTCACCTGGCTGGCGGAGGATCGCGTTCTCTTTTCCAACGACGCCTTTGGCATGCACCTCGCTTCATCCGAACGCTTTGCGGATGAACATCCCGACTGGCTACTCGAGCACGAAGCGGCGAAGTATTACGCGAACATCCTGCTTCCCTACTCCAGCCTGGTGCTGAAGCTGGCGGACAAGCTGCGCGCGCTCGACCTGCCGCTGGCAATTATCGCGCCGGATCATGGCCCGATCTGGCGTGACAATTATGGAAAAATCCTGGACCTGTACGGGCGATGGGCAGCCGGCGCCCCGTCCCGCAAAGCGGTGGTCATCTACGATACCATGTGGGAGAGCACGGCGATGATGGCCGAGTCTCTCTGCGAAGGCTTGACCGGCGCCGGCGCCACCGTGACGCTGCTGCCGCTGGCCGTCACCCCGCGCAGCAATGTCGCCACGGAGCTCCTTGACGCCGGGGCACTGCTCGTCGGCTCCCCCACCCTCAATAACGGTCTCTTCCCCACCGTAGCCGACGTGCTCACCTACCTGAAAGGCCTGAAACGACAGCGCCTCGTCGGCGCCGCCTTTGGCTCCTATGGCTGGAGCGGAGAAGCGGTCGCCCAGATTATCGAAACCTTGCATGCGATGAAGATTGAAGTATTCGGCGACGGGGTACGAGTCAAATACGTTCCGGATGCCGACGCCTTGACCCAGTGCTATGCCCTCGGCGCGATGGTCGCCGAACGAATCACCCAACAGAAGGAGTCCTGAGATGATGAAGTACGAATGCAGCCTGTGCGGCTATATCTACGACCCCGAAGTGGGCGATCCCGCCAACGGCGTGCCCGCCGGCACCCCCTTTGATGAACTGCCGGATGACTGGGTATGCCCGGAGTGCGGCGTCGGCAAAGAGGATTTCGTCCCCGCCGAATGACCACGTTCTGACTGCAAAAAACGCCTGCCGTTCCAACAAGGAACGGCAGGCGTTTTTTGTATGCCAGCGAAGTAAGCGTAATACATTCCAACCGGTGTAAGCGATTGATATGAAAGGACACCACCATGCCAACCTATCGTACCGACCTGATTCAGCCCATTGTCGGGCAAACCTCGTTTGGCATCTGGGATCTGCTGAACAAGGGTTCCGATCCTTTCGGCGCGCCGACACGCGCGGCCATCACCGCTGAGGACGGCATCCGCCTGCTGGGCAAGATCGGCGTGCCGTTCGTCTCGCTGCACGACCTTGATGTCGGACTCGACCCCTGGGTGACGCCCAACGCGAAGGCGCTGGACGCGCGGAAGGCTGAAATTGCCGCCAGCCTGCGGGAGAGCGGCGTGCAGGTCTGGATGTATACCCCCTGCCTCTTCCATCACCCGCTCGTGCGCGCCGGTTCGGTGACCGCCAACGATGCCCGCGTGCGCCGCATGTCGCTGCAGAAGATGATTTTCGCCCTCGATGTCGCCGAAGAACTCGGCGCGCGCTGGCTCACCTTCTGGCTCGGACGCGACGGCGCGGAAGTGGACGCGCTCATTGACGCGAAGGCCGCCTACGCGCGCATCGCCGACGCGGTGGCGATGGCGACGGCCTACATTCGCGGGAAAGGCTACCAGATTCGCATCAGCCTGGAGCCGAAGCCGAACGAACCGCGCGGCGATATCTACGTCGCGACCGTCGGCCACGCCCTCGGCATCATTAACCTGCTGCCGGAAGCGGACCGTAACCTGGTGGGCGTGAACCCTGAGCTGCTGCAACATGAGGCGATGGCCGGGCTGAATGGCTACCACGCCATCGGCCTGCTCGCCGCCGCCGGCAAGCTTGCATTCCTCCATCTTGGCGGGCAGACGCCGCTGCGCTACGACCAGGACCATCCCTTCCTCGGCGGCAATAGCGACCTGAAGCAGAGCTTCTATATCATCCTCGGCATGCTGCGGCACGCGCCTAAGACTATCTGCGAATTCGACTGTCACCCCTTCCGCACCGAAGCTGGTGATGACGCGCGCGAAGCATTCATTCGCGGCAACCTGGAAGCGCTGGGCATCATGGTGGCGAAAGCGAAGAGCTTCCTGGCGCTGCCGGAAGCGCGGGAGTTGCTGGCGGAAACCGACGCCCGCGGCTTTGGCTTCACCGCCGATCCCGCCACCGATCCTGACGGCTTCCGCCAAGCCCTCTTTGCCGGCGAGTGGAATGCCGACACCGTGGCCGCCAGCCTGTCGCCCAATGCGCAGGCACTCGACCGCCTGGTGAACCTGCACCTGCTGGGCATGGCGTAAGCCCACCGCTACCACGCCATGTCGGCTGACTCACGCCGCATCCCCCCGCGCCCTCGTGCCGGCGGGATGCGGCGTCTTCGTAATTCTTTGCTACTTAATCTTATTAATTATTGCTTATTCAAGTTAGGCGTGATAGAATGCAATCAAGCTGGCGTTTTGCCGTGCCGCGACGCATGCTGTCGGCTCCGTGGTGAGCGCCGGCAATTCACTCCCTTACACCGACCGGAAGGAGTCTTCGTCATGAAACGGTTCCAGGTTTCCTTCATGCCGGCACTCGTGGTGCTGGCGATTGTCGCGCTGGCGTTCGCCGGCGTCGCGCTGGTGTCGTCCACCGCACAGGCGCAGAAGACGGCTTACAAGATCGGCGCGATCTTCGATGTGACCGGCCCGGCGTCACCCCTCGGCACGCCCGAGCAGGAAACGGTGAAGATGCTCGTCAAGCAAATCAATGCCAAGGGCGGCATTGACGGCCATCCCATCGAAGTCATTTATTACGACAACGGCAGCGACGAAGCGAAGAGCGTGATGGCGATGAAAAAGCTCATTGAAGCGGACAAAGTCGTCGCCATCATCGGCCCCAGCCAGACCGGCACCACGCTGGCCTGCGCGGAGACGGTACAGGCGGCGAAAGTACCGATGATCTCCTGCGCCGCCGGCAACGCCATCAATGAGCCGGTGAAGCCGTGGATCTTCAAGACCGCGCAGAGCGACGTGCATGCGGTGAAGAAGGTGCTGGATTACTGCAAAACGAAGCGCTTGACCCGCATCGCGATTATCACCGTCGCGAATGCGTTTGGCGACTCCGGAAAGAAGCAGATTGAGGTGCAGGCACCCGGTTCTCGCATCTCGGTGGTCGCGCGGGAGAGCTTCGGCAGTAACGATACCGACATGAAGGCGCAATTGATGCGCATCCGCCAGAGCAACGCGCAGGCCGTCATCTGCTGGGGCACCAATCCCGGCCCGGCCATCATTGCCAAGAACATGAAAGAGCTGGGCATTCGCCTGCCGCTGCTGATGAGCCACGGCATCGCCAATCGCAAGTTCATCGAACTCGCCGGTCCCGCCGCGGAAGGCGTGATCTTCCCGGCCGGCAAGCTGCTGGTGGCCGATACCCTACCAACCAACGATCCGCAGAAGCGCGTGCTGCAGGCGTATGCCTCCGACTTTAAGAAGGCCTACGGTAAAGAAGCGGACACCTTCGGCGGCCATGCGTATGACGCGCTCATGCTCGTCTGCCGCGCGCTGGACAAAGTCGGCTCCGATAAAACCAAGCTTCGCGCCGAACTGGAGAAGACGAAAGGGTTCGTCGGCATTTCCGGCGTCTTCTCCTTCAGCACGAAAGACCACAACGGGCTGGATGAGGATGCGTTCGCCATGGTCGTCATCAAGAACGGCGACTGGGCGCGCCTGAAATAAGCGCAGCCGTGCTCCACATCTTCGCGACCCCTCGTCAGGCAGACACGGGCGAGGGGTCGCATCGTTTCCGGTACGGCGCGCGGCCTGTTATTGCTAAATCGCTAATCTCATGTTAGAATCCACGTGCTCGGTATCCAACCCATCGCGCGATGACCGAGCCTGTCTACGCCAGAAAGCGCATCATGGGGAATCTTCCAGACATTTTACAGTTGCTGTTCACCGGACTTGCGGTTGGCAGCATCTACGCCATCATCGCCGTCGGCTTCACCGTCATCTTCAGTTCCACTCAGGTCGTCAACTTCGCCCAGGGTGAATTCGTGATGATCGGGGCACTGGTGAGTTACTGGCTGGTAGGCGCCGAACATGGGCCGCATCTGCCGTTGCTCCTCGCGCTTCCCCTTGCCGTCCTTACCGCCATGTTTGTCGGGAGCGCGCTGGGGTGGGTGCTGATGCGCCCATTGAAGGACGCGTCCGTCACCACGCTCATCATCATCACCGTGGGCGCGTCAATGCTGATGCACGGCATTGCGAGCATGCTCTGGGGGAAGGACCCGGTCTCCGTCACCGCGTTCTCAAAAACATCGGGCTATTCGCTGTACCTGCCCGCCGCGCTGACCGGCCCTGATGCCTACCCGGTCTACATCGGAACTCAGGAACTCTGGGTGATGGGCCTGGCGGCGCTGATCGTGCTGCTGCTGACCTTCTTTTTCAATAAGACGATGGTGGGCAAAGCGATGCGCGCGGTCTCGGTGAACCGGCACGGCGCGCGCCTCATCGGGATTAACGTCTCCCGCATGGTGGTGGGCGCTTTCGCGCTCTCGGCAGCCATCGGGGCGATTGCCGGCGCAGCCATCGCCCCTATCAGCATGGCATCTTACGGCATGGGCACCATGCTGGGATTGAAGGGCTTCGCCGCCGCCATCGTCGGCGGGCTGGGCAACTTTCCCGGCTCCGTCATCGCCGGCCTACTGCTGGGCATTATGGAAAACTTCAGCGCCACCTACATCTCCTCACAATATAAGGATGCTTTCGCCTTCATCATCCTGCTGGTCGTGCTGGTCATCAGCCCCAACGGCATCGTGGCGCTCTTCCGGCGACGGAGGGCTCGCGCATGACACGCTTCCGCCCCTCCCTGACGATGATCTCCGCGGTCGTTGGCATCCTGCTGGTGACGATTGTGCCCTGCTTCGTGAAGAACAGCTACGCGCTGGTACCGCTCACTTTCATCGCCATCTTCACCATCGTTGTCATCGGCCTGAATCTGCTGATGGGCTACGCCGGGCAGGTCTCGCTGGGGCATGCGGCGTTCTTCGCCATCGGCGCCTATACCTCCGGCATCCTCACCACCCAGTACGGCTTCTCCCCCTGGCTGGCCATGCCCGCCGGCATGGTACTGGCGGGTCTGGTCGCGTTTCTCGTCGGCATGCCGTGCCTGCGCCTGCACGGGCACTACCTGGCAATGGCCACGCTCGGCTTCGGCATGATTATCTACATCCTGCTGATGCAGTGGCCTGACTTCACGCCCATGCCATTTGAGCGGTTGGGCGCCCTCCTCCACATTCCTGCCTCGTTAGTCTGGCCGACCACGGGCGGCGCATCGGGACTAGTGGATATTCCCGAACTCGCGGTCGGCCCGTTTGTCTTCCACGAGAACATTCAGAAGTTCTACCTGACCTGGGCGTTCGCGATCCTGGCACTGCTGCTGTGCGCGAATATCGTGAATTCCCGCGTGGGTCGGGCGCTTCGCGCGGTGCACGGCAGCGAGGCGGCAGCGGCAACGCTGGGTGTGAATATCGCCGCGTATAAGATTCAGGTGTTTGTGCTGTCCGCCGTCCTCGCGGCACTGGCCGGCAGCCTCTACGCGCACGTCGTGAACTTCGTCAGCCCGCCGACATTCAACTTCATCCGCTCGGTGGACTTCGTAGTGATGGTAGTCATCGGAGGGATGGCAAGCATCTGGGGCGCGGTGCTGGGCGCCGGCACCATTGTGTTGTTGGGGAACTGGCTGCAGGACGTCGGGGCGAAATACCCGCGGTTTGCGGAATTCGACCTGATCATCCACAGCGCCATCCTCATCCTGGTGATGATCTTCATGCCCGCCGGCATCGTCTGCACGGTACGCGACGCGGTGCTGCGCTGGCTGCGCGGGCGTACCGCGGCTCCCACGCAAACCGCGCCCGCGCATGTCGAGGAGGTGGCAACGAAATGACGACACTCCTCGATGTTAAAAACCTCACCCGCGCCTTCGACGGCCTGATCGCCGTTTCCGACGTGAGTTTCTCCATCACCGGCGGGCAAATTAAGGCTCTCATCGGCCCGAACGGCGCCGGGAAATCCACGCTGTTGAACATGGTGTCCGGCACGCTGCCCCCAACGAGCGGTCTCATTGCATACCAAGGCCGCGTCATCAGCAACCGCCCACCGCACCGCATCGCCGGCTACGGCATCGCCCGTACCTTCCAGAACGTCGAACTCTTCATGAACATGACGGTGGCCGAGAACGTGATGGTCGGCCGGCACCTGCGTTCGCGCGGCATGCTGTTTTCCGCGATGTTCCGCCTGTTCGGCACCGCCGCCGAGGAGCGGCGCGTGCGCGAGGACGCGCTGCGCTTCCTGGAGCGCGTGGGGCTGCACGACCAGGCCGATACCCCGGCCAGCGAGCTGCCGTTCGGGCGACAACGCTTACTGGAGATTGCTCGCGCGCTGGCCACCGAACCGAGACTGCTGCTGCTCGACGAGGCGGCGTCCGGCCTGTCCACGCGCGAGAAGCGCGACCTGGTTTCCCTGATTTACGCCATCCGCGACGCCGGCGTCACCATCTTCATGGTGGATCACGACATGGACTTGGTGATGAGCATCTCCGATGAGGTTGTGGTACTCGACCACGGCGAGAAAATCGCCGAAGGAACGCCTACCGACGTGCAGCATGACGAACGCGTGATAGCCGCCTACCTGGGAGAGGAGGCCGCACATGCTTAGACTCACCAGCGTGGTGACCACATACGGCCGCACTACCGCGCTGCACAGCGTCTCGTTGCACGTGCGTCCGGGCGAGATCGTGGCGCTGGTCGGCGCCAACGGCGCCGGCAAGACGACGGTACTCAACACCATTTCCGGCATTACCCCGGCGGCCAAAGGCAAAGTGCAGTACGGCGAGAAGGACATCGCGCGGATGAGCGCGGACCGCATTGTGCGGTTGGGTATTTCGCACGTGCCGGAGGGGCGCCAGCTTTTCGCGCCGCTTCCGGTGAAAGATAACCTGCTGCTCGGTTCTTATACGTTACGCCACGCGGAAAAGCAGGCGCATCAGCAGGAGGACCTGCAGCGAATTTACACCATGTTCCCCATTCTGAAGGAACGCTCCGAGCAGCGCGCGGGCACGCTCTCCGGCGGCGAGCAGCAGATGCTGGCCATCGGACGCGCGTTGATGGCACGCCCCACCCTGCTGCTGCTTGATGAACCGTCCATGGGATTGGCGCCGAAAGTGATGGCGGAAATTTTCAACGCCATTGCCGAGTTCCGCAACCACGGGCTGACGGTGCTGCTGGTGGAACAGAACGCGCGATGGGCGCTGAAGATCGCCGACCGCGGCTACGTGTTGGAGACGGGCAGCATTGTGCTGGAGGGCAGCGCGGAGGAGTTACTGGAGAATCGCGAAGTGCAGCGCGCCTACCTGGGCAAAGGATACCGCGAAGTGTGGGAATAAACATGGGGAGACGACCATGACCACCAACATGCTGATCTGGGACCAGAGCACCGAAACGCTCGACCGGGAAGACCTGCGGCAGTTGCAGCTCGAGCGGCTGCAGGCCAGCCTGTTCCGGGCGTACCGCAACGTGGCGTTCTATCGCAAGCGCTTTGACGCGCTGGGGCTGGCGCCGGAAGAAGTCGAAACGCTGGAGCAGGTGCAGACGCTGCCCTTTACCACGAAAGATGACCTCCGTTCCGGTTATCCCTACGACATGCTGGCGGTGCCGCTGCGCGAGGTAGTGCGCCTGCAGAGCGCTTCGTATGCGCGCCCGACGGTCTGCGCCTTTACCCGCAACGATCTGCGACACTGGAACGAGTTGGCGGCGCGGCTGTTGAGCGCCGGGGGCGTCACCCGTGACGACGTGGTGCAGATCTTCTTCGGGCAGAATACGCTCATCTGGAGCCTGGGCTTCCACGGCGGCGCCGAGCGCCTGGGCGCGTCAGTCATCCCTACCCCGCCGGTTGGCATCGAGCAGCAGCTCGCGCTGATGCAGGATTTCAAGAGCACCGCGCTGGTGGGCACCGCCAGCGAGGCGATCTACCTGTCGGCCATCATCGCGGAGAAGAAACTCGACCTGCGACGCCTGTCCGTGCGCGTCGGCCTGTTCGGCGCCGAACCGTGGTCGGACGAGATGCGCGCGCGCATTGAGGAGACGCTGGGCATCCTCGCGCTTGATGTGTATGGCATCGCCGAGTTCGGCGGGCCAGGCATCGCCGGCGAATGCCCGTTGAAGCAGGGGCTGCACCTGGCGGAGGATCACTTCCTCGTCGAGATTATTGACCCGGTGAGCGGCATAACGCTGCCGGACGGCGAAGAAGGCGAGATCGTGCTGACGACGCTCACCAAAGAAGCGCTGCCGCTGCTGCGCTTCCGCACCTGCGACCTGGGACGGCTCGATTCAACACCATGCGCCTGCGGCCGCACGCATGCCCGGCTGTCGCGCGTCTCTTGCCGAACGGACGGCTCCTTCATCGTGCAGGGGCGCAAGTTCCACCCCGCGCAGTTCGAGACGATTCTGGCGGAAGTCGAAGGCGCCCGCCCGAACTTCCGCATC
>JAKIYB010000127.1 GCA_022708765.1 Armatimonadota bacterium
GAGACGCACGTGGCGGTGTACCGGCACTCGGGCAGGGGCACCTGCACGCCCTGGGCGGACGCGGCGCTGTCGCCGGTCATCGGTATCTCGCCACGGGTCAGCCGCGGCTCGCCCATGTCCACCCGCACGCCGGCGATGGCCGCGCCGTCGAGGATGAGCTCGGGGCGGATAATGCCGGCCAGCGTATCTATCGCCAGCGCGGTCTTCTTCGTCAGCCCATGTTCGTAGAGATATTTCGCGAACACGCGGATACCGTTGCCGCACATCTCCGGCTCACTGCCGTCGCTGTTGATGATGCGCATGCGGAAATCGCCCCGCTCGCCGGGCAGCACCAGAATGAGCCCATCCCCGCCGATGCCGAAGTGCCGGTCACAGAGGAACGGCGCCGCCGTCACCAGTCGCTCGGCATCGTTGCGACGCGTCACGCAATCCACTACCACAAAGTCATTGCCGAGTCCGTGCATCTTCACAAACTGTACCGCGGTTGCCATACGTTTACCTCGGCGCTAAGTGTAGCGGAGGGAGAGGTGCGTGTAAAGCGTAGACCAGAGCTGATATGCTATACTGAAGCTTCAGGAGGAGATGATGTCGCTTGACACGCGCGGTACACCCATTCCCCTCACTATCGGTCTCGCCTGTCTGAACTATGCGCTCTTCATGATACTGGCGGGCACGCCATTCGGATTTTTCGTGCGCATGGATTTCAACCTGGAGACGGCGCTGCTGGCACTGGCGCTTTTCTGGCTGCCGCTGGCGACGTTTGTCGGCATCGCCGCGCGGGCGCGTTTTGGCTGGTACGCCGGGCTTGCGCTGCCGGTGCTCTACCTCGCCGCCGCCGTCACCTGCCGGATCTTTACCGCGAAAGGCATCGTCTACGACCGCTTCTACGACGACTTCACAAACGAATACCTCTTCAGCGGACGAGACGGCATGGGGGCGCTGGCGTTCATCGCCACGCTGGCCGTTATTGTGCTGGTTCCCACCGTCCTGCTGCTGCTCACCCGCAATGCCCGCGAGGCAATCTTTGCTTCACCCGGCAGGAATGACGAGACTATCCGCTGAATTCCTTCGCATGCGCCGCATTCTGCCACTGTTGCTCCTCGGAGGATTCATCATGGGTATGCTCCCCGCCGCCGGCGAACCCGTCGTAACCGAGTCGCTGATAGCCCCTACCACCGCGCGGTATATCCGCCATTCGGAAGGCAGTGCTCTTGAACTGGCGCCGGGTGGGCGCATCCTGCTGATCTGGAGCCGCTTCAGTGATGTGCCGGGACAGCGTGGGGGTGATGACAATCCTGCTACACTGGTGCAGGCGTATTCCGATGACGGCGGCCGCACCTGGACCGCACCACGCGAGATGTCGGTGGGCAGCGGGCGCATCAATGTTATGCAGGCTGGTCTGCTGTGCATAGGGGACCGGATCTTCTGCTTCTTCTCGGTGCGCGACGCGAAAGACCACGCGGGGAAATACCTCATCGAGAGCCGCGATGGCGGCGAAACCTGGAGCGAGCGCCGCCGTATTACGCCGGAGGTCGGTTACTATACCGGCGCGAATGACCGCGCCCTCCGTCTGAAAAGCGGCCGCATTCTTCTCCCCTGTCACATACGTGTAAACATGCGGAATGGCGATATGTCACCGGTGATGGTGTGGAGTGATGACGCGGGGCAGACATGGACCACCGGCGCGCCGCTGGCGCACGAGCCGCAACCCGGCGAGGAGCAGCAACCGTTGAAGATCAGCGAGCCGACGGTCATCGAACGCGCGGACGGTTCGTTGCTGATCCTCTGCCGCTCAACGATGGGCAGACTCTTCACCGCCGCCTCGACGGACGGCGGCGCGCACTGGACCACCCTGGCGCCCAGCACCATTGCCAGCAAAACCGCGCCACCGTATATGAAGCGCATTAGCGACGGCCGTCTTATTCTGCTGCTGAATCCGCCCACACCCGAGGAGATCGCGAAAAACCGCTACGTGCCCGACGTGCGCACCACCCTGCAGCTCCTCATCAGCCGCGATGACGGTGCCACCTGGAGCGCGCCGTTCATGCTGGCGCATGATGGCGTCAACGGTTACTGCTATCCCGCCGTGCTGGAACTCCGGCAGTCCAAAGAACTGCTCATCTTCTGCAGCAAGACGCCGGAGACGATTTCCAGTGCCGCCTACGTGCTGTTGCGGCTGCCCGTGCCAAGTGCGTGATGCCGTCACGTGCGGAGCCTCGACTCCAGATATTTACTGCTTCATCCCCGCGTGATTGATGCGCAGATCCATCTCGCCCAGCAAGCGCAGGTCGTCGAGGGCGATGGCGAGCTTCTTCAGCGTATCGGGCGTCAGCGTCTCCTCCACCTGCACGCCGTCCAACTGCTCGGAGACGCCCGAGCAGCCGACGAGGGAAATACGCGCGGCGGCGTCTTTTTGTACGGAGAGCTTGGTATTGTAAAAACTGCCGCCCCAGACGATCATCTCCAGCGGTTTCGCGCCGGCGTGGAGGAGCGGCATCACCTTGGGGTCAATATAGAACTGCGCCGGCCCGTAGGCGATTTGTCCGTGGTACCCGCGGATGTCGAAGGCGACGTTCGGTTGGCCGTCCTTGCGCGCGCTCATCTGCATTTTCGGCGCCTGCAGGGTGAGGCGGCCCGGCGGATCATCGGGGCTGCCTTCCAGCGAATAGCCGTTATCCGCCTGCTCGATGTAGAAGTCGCTGGCCACCAGGCTGTGGTTGTCCTTCACGTAGAGGGCGTGCGTGCAACTGGTGCCCAACCGGGTGATGATACCGAGGAAGCCGTCGCGCTCCTTCGCCTTGCCTTCCACCACCACCGAGCCTTCGTAACTGTTACCCAGTAAGATGGTGGCGCGGGCGGCATCGCGCAGGCGAATATTCCCCTGCACGTGGCTGACGCGCACCACCGCGCCCTTGCCCAGGTTGCGCAGGCACAGGCCTTTGCGGAAGGGATCGCGCTGGTACATGCCGTAAACCACCACGTCGTCGTAGGTAATTTCCGACGACTTCGCCGTCCCCGTCTGCAGGATGTCGCACTCGTTCTTCATGCCGAGTCCGACATCATGGCCGCCCACCGCCAGGTTTTCCATCACGACGCGCTGCGGGTCCACCACTTCGATGATCGCGCCGGCCTCGGCGCCTTTCCAGGTGAGGCCCGTTTTGAAGCCGCTGCCGCCGATGTAATAGTCGGCGCCCGTCACGCGCAGCGGTTTCGTCACCGCGTAGACGCCCGTCGGGAGGTAGGCGATGGCGCCTTTGCCGTGCGCGCGGGCAGCGTCAATGGTCTTCTGCAGCGCCTCGGTGTCATCGGTGCGGCCGTCGGCCTTCGCGCCGAAATCCACCTTCGCGTCAAACACCTTCGTCGGTACCGCCGCCGCCTCGCGTAGGAAGCGATGGTCGGCGGAGGTGAGGCTGCCCTTGCGCTTGCCGGCGGGAATTTCGTAGACCTTGCCCACGTTTGGCGTATAGACGCCGTCGGTAGCTGTAGACACGTTCCGCGAGACGAAGAGCCGCTGCCCGCCGGAGCGGATCTGTACCGGCGGCGTCTTTCCCGGCGGGTTGGTGAAGGCGCAATCGAAAATGGTCACCGGCGCCCCGCCGATGCTGATCGCCCAGTCGGGGTTCGTCCAGCCGCTCACCTGGCAATCCTGCACGGAAAGCGGCGCCACCGGGTTGCCGTAGGAGATGAACGCCTTCGAGCCGACCGAGACGCAGCGGCGCACCGAGGAGCCGTGCTCGGGATTCAGCGTGATATCCACGTTTTTACTCTGCTCGAAGCGGCAGTTGCGGATGTAGGTGTTGCCGTGGCTGCACTGGATGGCCGTGCCGCAGCGGCGAAATTCGCAGCCGTCAATGGTCCAGTCATAATCGTTGAAGTTCATGAAGGCGATGCCCCGCCCGCAGTCCTCGAAGAGGCAGTTCTCGATCATGATTTCGGCGGTAGCCGGTGAACCGCTGGCCAGCAGGCCGGTATCGGTGAAGTTGCGGAAGGCCATATGCCGGTGGCCCACCTCCGTCTCGAATCCGCCAGGCCCGTTCTGATGGTGCAGGCCCACCGTCGCCTTGCCGCGCCCATCAAAGGATAGCCCGATGTAGCGCCCGTGCGCGTTGCCGTGGTCAAGCCACAGCGGTTGTCCCTCCGGACCGTCCCAGACCAGCGTCGTATCGCGCCCATGTCCGAGAATCAGCACGCCGATGAGGCGCACCTTGGGCTGCAGTTTCACCGTTGACGTGACGCGATACGTCCCCGCCGGGAAGTACAGCGTCATGCCCGCCTTTAATCCATCAAAGGCCTGCTGGATGACCGCAGTGTCATCGGCGACGCCGTTGCCGACGGCGCCGAGTTTCTTCACATTCACCCAGTCGGATCGCTCGGTCCAGTTTAGCGCGGGAATTTGCGCCGGAGCCGCCATCGCCATCATCCCCACCCCCAGCAGCAGCATGCCGCACAACACTTTGAAGAACATCATCGCCTCCCCATCGGTATCGGTAACTCATTCGACACACGTGTCTTCCATGCGTTGCGCGTGGAGTCCTGCCGGTCAACTCGTGCGCGTGCTCGTTATCGGAAGGCTATCGGACATGATGCCGGGATGTTGCGAGGCTGTTCCCATTTCGGCGGCATTGGCACAATATGAACATCGAGACGTATGTGCCTCGACCGGGCCCGCGTAAGGCGTGGTAACGAATGCTGTCATAACCTCCCTTTGCTACCCCCTCTCTTGCCGATAAAGCGCCCTTGTCGAAGTTCGACACCTTCGTGTATGATGATGAGGGGCGGTACCTGAGTTACGCCTGCACCTTCCCGATCAATACGGCGCTGAGCGGCACGCGCAGCTACACCTATGATGCCAAGGGGCGGCTGACGGGCGAGACCTTCACCCCGCTGAACCTTGACAACCAAATCTACGACTACGATGACGCCGGCAACCATGTCACCACCGGCCAGCACACCTTCCACGGCGAGACGCTGACCGCCGCCGACTACGACCGGAGTAATCAGCGCACGGGGGCAAACTTCGTCTACACGGCTGAGGGCGACCCAACGACCTACAAGGGCGACACCCTCACCTTCGACGCCGAGCACCACCTGACGAGTTACGGCACGGCGCTGGCGGCCAAATACGGCCCGAACGGCACCCGCACCTGGAAGGACGTGGGCCAAGACCGCACCACCTTCTGCTACGACGGCGAGACGCTCATCGGGCAACAGACCGGCACCGAGGACTTCGTGCCCATCGTCAGCGGCCCGGATGGCCTCATCGCCTTCGGGGAGACGTACTACCAGTTCGACCCGGAGGGCAACGTCGTCCACCGCCTCGATGCCGACGGCGACCTGGTGAACACCAGCGTCTACGACACCTGGGGCGTGGCGACGAATAAGCTGCCGGACGGCCAGACGGCGACGGTGACCGACCCCTTCGGCTACAAGGGCCAGGCCGGCTACTACACCGACCACGAGACGGGGCTGATTCTCTGCACGCACCGCTACTATGACCCGGCACTCGGACGGTGGCTGACGCGGGACCCGATTGGGTATGATGGCGGGATTAATCTGTATGGGTATTGTAGTAATAATCCTGTAATTTATATTGACCGCACAGGACAGATCAGAGAAATTATAATTGTAGGGCAGATGTTTCTCGCAACAGAGTATATTGCACGAACCGGGATTGAAGTAATAACAAATTATAATTTTCAAATTAATCAAGCCATGTTGGCAGTAAATGGAGATCCTGTTGATATCGCACTACGACCAGGCATTGCTGAATCAATATTGCGGAAGCACGGTTATCTCTCGAAAAAAGCACGTATAGCTCGAGGGAAAGGGACATTCTTGCCGAGGATGAATGCTGAAAAACTTGTTTGTTTACTAAAAATAGCTCTGCAAAATCCAATACCGATGGGGAAAGGTCCATCCAGTGCAGGTAATCCTTGGGAAACAGTGAGGGTCCAGTACAATTTTGGTCAGAATAAATATATCGGTTGGGATAGTAATGGTAATCCGACAACAGTGATGGAAATTATTATCAATGCACTAGGCGAAATAGTTACGGCGTATCCAGCATGATTGTTGCACATGTCCACACGGTTTGCGTGATCTGATCCAACCAGCTTTGTTCTGGTGATTATCGATTGCTGTTCAAAATCCGCTTGATTACGAGATGCCTGATGAGCATACTACAAGCGGTTGCCAGTCCAACTGTGCAGGTTGGATCAGATCACGCAAACCGTACGTATATTGGCATCAGGAGATATTATATGGTCAACACTTGTTTCTATATTGGTCTTCATGGATGGGTATTATTTGATAATATATATAGTGGATTTCAATCAGGACAAATCGCTTCATTCGCATTGAAGTACAGCCATTTTCTTCTGCAGAGCAGCAGAAATACAGATATCTGCTATAAATATATCACTGGGATGTCATACGATGTAATCGCAAAAACTACATTTACATACGAAGATGTATGGGTCATTGATTTTGGATTAACTGCTTACGACACTAATAGATTCGTGCCACCAGAATGGGTGGGAAACGATTCATATGTAAGTGGTGTAATAACACTACAAGTAGATCCTTTTTACTACAGTGATATTATTAGTAGGTTGCCAGGTGCGCCACCGTTGATATATTCTTGGGAAATTCATAAAGTGTTTCAATTTACATCTGTTGCAGAGAATATTTTTTACGAGATTGATAACATTGATATGCATGCAATTGATTCGGGAGATGATTTTTTATTAGAGTGTTCGCTTGCTGATGCACTACCTCGTTATAAAAGGTAGTTTATGCCTGTATATACCTTGCCGTTTGTATAGATGACGTGAAGACCATGTCGGACAGTGTTTTGTTTCGTATTCAATAGTATAACAGGCTATCTCCTCTCCCAAACCGCTCCAAGCGGCACCCTCACCTGGACGTGCGTCACCACCGGGCGCATCACCAAGCAGACGCTGCCCAGCGGCGCGTATACCACCTATGCCTACGACGATGAGAACCGTTTGTCGGCGATGGAGAATTATGCGCCGGACGGCACCTCGTTGTCAGTATTCACGAATATCCAGTATGATGATGCGGGGCGACGGCTGAGCTACGACGCCGCGTTCGCCGGCCATCCGACGTGGACGGGCACGCGGAGCTTCACCGACGACCCGCTCACCGGGCGGCTGACGGGCGAGACGTTTACCCCGCTGAACCTTGATAATACGTACAGCTACGACGCGGCGGGCAACCACCTGGGCACCTTCCACGGCGAGACACTGACGGCGGCCGATTACGACCGCAATAACCAGCGCACGGGCACCGGCTTCGTCTACACCGCGGAGGGCGACCCGACGATGTATGCCGGCACGCCGCTGGCCTACGATGCCGAGCACTACCTCACCCGCTATGGCGACGCACAGACGCCCACCCTTACCGCCGCCTACGGCCCCACCGGCCTGCGGGCGTGGAAGGAGGCGAATGGGGCGCACACCCTCTTCTACTATGATGGGGAACAGCTCATCGGACAGCAGACGGGGGAAGACGCGGTCATCCCCATCGTCACCGGCGCCGTCGGCCTCATCTCCTTCGGCGACACCTTCTACTTCTGCGACCCCGACGGCAACGTCATCCAGCGCCTGGACGACCAGGGCGTGCTGCAGAGCACCACCCTCTACGACGCCTGGGGCCAGCCCCTCGCCGGCGACAGCCCGGCAGACCCCTTCGGCTACAAAGGTCAGGTCGGCTACTACACCGACCTGGAAACCGGGCTCATCCTCTGCACACACCGCTACTACGACCCGGAGCGGGGAGCATGGCTGACACGGGATCCGATAGGCTACGAGGGCGGGGAGAACCTGTTTGAGTATTGCGGGGGAGAGCCGGTTAATCGAGTTGATCCAGATGGTAAAAATCCTCTACTCGTTTCCGCTGCGATTGGAGCGATAATCGGAGGTACTGTCCATGCAACAATCGCCTATATAGGCGGTGAAAGGGACAGTAAAAAGCTGTTACTTGCTTTTGGCAAGGGGGCATTCGTCGGTGCTGTTGTCGGATTCACTGGGGGTATAGGCGGACTTGCTGGCGAAGCACTTGCTGGTGCAGGCGGATTGTCAGCAGCTGCATCAGCTACATTGGGCGGCGCATTAAGTGGGGGAGCTAGCGATGCTGCATTTCAGTTATTGGGGATGGCATTCGGAATGCAATCATCATATAATGGCTGGCAAACTCTTGAAGCAGTAGGAATAGGAGGATTGACTGCAGGAATATGTGCATCTATCCCAACATGGAGACTGCGAGCCATTGTCTCACGGGCAGCTCGTCGTGTTGATAGTGAAGGAATGAATGCATATACCATGAGACAAGCAAATGCGATATATCGTGATCCAAGAGCATTACCAAGATTTCGTGGTCTGGTGATTGATCGTATTGCACGCGAACACGTTCGCCAAGACTGGGTAATGAGATTAGTTAGGCCAGTTCGTGGAAGGTGTAATATGGGTCCAGATTTTATTGATCCAATTACAGGAAGGTGGTGGGACATGACTACTCCAAGACAATGGCAAGCTCATGTAATTAAGTATACACCTGGTTGTGGTAGAAATGGTACGTTTTTATCAACACTATATTGATCGTTATGTATACATCATTGTGTGAACGATGGCATTATCCAGGAATTCGAAAAGTTACCAGAAATATCCTTTGGCGTTTCTGGTGTGATCGTTGGCGCCATGCTACTGATCTATCACCGTTTGGCTTGATTCACGGACGTTGGGATTTTCGCGGATTCCCATTTCTCGAAGGTGAAAGAATCCGCAATATCTCTTTCAATAACATTGATTTTACCTCGGCGCAGTTTCGACGTGCTGATCTCATTAGATGCAGTTTTCAGAATGTGTTATTAAGTAATGCATCGCTGGATGAGGTCACAGACTTTGATAATCAGTTTGAGAACTGTGAGTTCTTCGGAACCCGCATATTGCATAGCTCCATCGGTCATGAAGGTTCGCGATATAACCAATGCCGGTTCGAACGGTGTATATTCACCCGGACATCCATGATTCGACCGGAGTTCAATGATTGTCAGTTCGTATCCTGTGATTTAGACGATATTGACTTTTCTGCTTCTTCATTTGTGCGGTGTAAATTTACCGGAAAAATCATTGGGTGTATGTTCAGGAATGGTTTCTTTACGAAAGACATGAACCATGATTTTGGCGTTCCACGCGTAAACGAGATGGCCCAGGTTGATTTCTCGGAAGCCGAATTACACATGGTTGGTTTTCTGTGTGACATCTCGATGGCAATACTACCAATGGACGGCAAGCACTTTCGCTTTGATCGAATTCGTGAAAGAATACCCATTGCACGAAACTTATTGGCCGATTGGCCTGATAACGCTTTGAAAGAAATCGAAATACTATTTTCAATATTTATGAGCATGAAAATGGACTGGGTAATTCTTAATGTTAACGATCTAATTGATGAATATCACCTTACTCAATATCAGGCGGATGAATTGATTCGTATATTACACAAATCACTGTAATTCTGACGTTTGGGAAATGAGGGACAGCCTCCGGAGGTAATTGCAGAATTCCCGATTTTTTCGCCTGCTGGGCGTCCTCCTCTGCTTCCGTGCGGCGCTGGGGCGCGTCACGCTCCGGTGCCACCGGCGCTCCCAGGGCGTTCCTCCCCTTTCCCGCCGCCGGCGGGTATGCGCAACCCCCGCGGCACCGGGCGGCGCGCGGCAGGAGCCGGCGGGCGACCGAGCATCGCCGACGGGCGGGGGAACTGTCAACCGGCATTGAAAATTGACCCACCATCGGCGTCCAATTTTGACCCACCCCTGGCGGTCAGTT
>JAKIYB010000128.1:0-7702 GCA_022708765.1 Armatimonadota bacterium
GACGCAGGCAGCCGCGCCGTCGAACGCCCGCTCACCGTAGTCGCCACCTGCCGCCAGCGGCAACGCAGCGTCCTCGCCTACCTCACCGCCGCCCTGGAGGCCGCTCTCCAGGGCCAACCCGCCCTCACCTCGGCATAAGGTGAAGACCCCCTGAACGGTTACAGTAAAAAGATTGTTTTTTTGCAGAAGCTTAGTATAAGATGCCATTCCGGCCCAGGAGCGAGCTACAGGCGCTTTTCACTTGTCACGGTACGGGCGCCAGTATAGCACAAAAACGCGTGTATGACAAGCAGGTGTTTGCGTTCTGGAGGGCGAGACTCCCAATGCCATTCAAATAAGCTTGCTCTGTGTGGTGGACCCGTCTCGCCGCATCGCCATTTTTCCCCTATTAATCTCCCCTCCCCATGTAGGGGAGGGGATGGGGGAGAGGTCGCGCGTGACGGACGAGAGTTCTTATTTAAATGGCATTGGGCGAGACTCCGTCGAGCCGGTACGCTGGGCGGGCGAGCGTCCTCGCGAGCTTCATCCGCGCATCAAGCGGGTAAGCCCGAAGCAATCGGGACGGTTCCGGTGGAAAATCATATCCGTCGTGCCCACACTGTAACGCGGGGAACGCCTGCTATTGTTGCAAACACATGCTTGACAAACATGCGTATTTGTGCTATACTGGCGCCCGTACCGTGACAACAGAAGAGCGCCGGCTGGTATGACGATGACCGCGTGAGGGAGCGTATGGCTGCGTCTCGAAAACACAATCTGCTATTTTGTGGCAGCGCCTGCCGAGAGATCCTTGTGCCCCAAAATCACACTTTTTTCGCGGGGCATACGGGGACGCAAGGGACGATCAGCGACACGCCGGCCACGGCTCTCCGTCAATGCCCCCTTCCAGGGGGCGTCGCTCGGTAGCCCGGTTCTTCAGGACCGGGCGGGTCACCGGATGAAAACCGTTACCCCCCGTTTTGCGATTATGCACAAAAATGGGGGGTAACGGCGTGGGGTAACGGGGGGTAATTACCTGGCTGTGGGTGTTGTCGCAAACCTGCCGGTAACGGATTACTCCCACGCGCAGCCGATGAGGACCGGTTCCGGAGCGAGATGGACGCCGAAGCGGGCGTGGACGGCGTCACGGATGGCGCGGGCGAGGGCGAGAACGTCGCGGGCGGTGGCGCCGCCGCGGTTGATGATAGCGAGGGCGTGATTGGTGGAGAGGCCGACGGGGCCGGCGCAGTGGCCGCGTTCGAAACCGGCACGCTCGATGAGCCAGGCGGCGGGCGCTTTGTAATTCCCCTCCGGCTGTAGAAAGCGCGGGATGCGCGCGCCGGGCAGCTCGCGGGCGATCGCCTCATCCAACGCCTGCATTTGCGCTTCGGTGAGCTGCGCGTTCGTGAAGAAGGAGCCGGCGCTGCGGGCATTGGGATCGCCCTCGCGCAGCACCATGGATTTACTCCGGCGAATCTCCCATACCGCGCGGTAGACGTCCTGGATGGTGGGCGCCGTGATTGCCCACGCGGCGAGTTTGCGGTCCAGTTCCACGTAGTTGATATACGGCGCGCCGCCGGGAGTGAAGCGGTAGGTGACGGAGAGGATGAGGTAGCAGCCGGCCTCATCGCCGCGGAAGCGGCTGGTGCGGTAGCCGAAACAGCACCCGGCATTGTCGAACGAGACGACATGCCGCGTTCGCAAGTCCAGCGCTTCCACGCGCACAATCGTCTCGCGGACTTCCTGGCCGTAGGCGCCGATATTCTGCACCGGGCTGGCGCCGACGAGGCCGGGAATGCCCGCCATGCACTCAATGCCCGCCCAGTTACGCGCCACCGCGTAGCGCACCAGTGCGGCCCAGGAGACGCCCGCGCCGACGGTAACCTCCACCGCGCCGTTCGTCTCCACCACCTCGGCGCCGGGGATACCCACGCGCAGCACCAGCCCCGGAAAACCGTCATCGCCGATGAGCATGTTGCTGCCGCGTCCCAGCGCCATCAGCGGCACGCCGGCGTCCGCCGCCCAGGCGACAGCGGCCTGCACCCCGGCGCGCGTGCGCACCCGCGTCAGATAGCGCGCGGAGCCCCCCACGCCGATGGTGGTCAGCGGGGCCAGCGGCACATTTTCATCCATTATCAGATCTGCGACATGCATCCGTCACCATCATTCCCGGAGAACCGTCGTCGGCCTCTCGCGCCCATCACTCCGCCGGCACTTCTTCCATCATAATGTCATCTATATAGACCGTTGCGCCCTCGTCGCCGCCCATCCAGAAGCCGAAGTTGATGGAGACGACATCCGCCGGCCAGATATACGGCGCGCCGGAGCCCACCGGTCCGATGACGCAGGAGAGTTCCTGCCAGCCTTCGGAGGGCCCGGTCGGTCCTTTACGCCCTGCCGAGAACAGGTTCCACTGCCAGACGCCGCCGTTGGCGCCTTTACACTGTTGATTATTCGCGTTCCACCCGTAGCCGGCTATGCTGCCGCCGAATTTCGCGGCGGTGTAAAACTTGCATGACAGGCGATAGGTTTTCGTCGGGTCCACGTAAATCGGCTCCCGCGAGCCATTGATGCCGCTCTTGCCTTTCATAGTAATCGCGGCGCAGAACTTGTTCCGCTCATCTCCCTGCACCGGACTGCCCGCGTGAATCCGCGCCGCGGTGCCATAATTCGGCATATTGGCGACGAAGAAACGCTGCACGCCGTCCTCGAAATCCCCGCCGGGGATGAAATTCTTCGACATCGGGGTAAGCGAGCCCTCTTTCAGTTCTTTCCCGCCGGCGGCGATGTGTCCGGGCGCGCCCAGTGTCAGCGTAAATTCGCCGTCGCGCACGCGCACCATGCCGGCGGTGCCTTCAAACCGCACTCCGCCGTCGTCATATCTGAACGGGGTCGGTGACAGGAAGATCACATCAACCCCGGCGGGCGTCTCCACCCGCACGCCTTTGCCCCCGGCGAGTGACGTCACCTTCGGCGCGGCGTCGGCTTTCAGGCGCGGGTACAGCACCACCAGGTAGCCATTCTCGCGGGCCACGGGCGCTTCCAGGCCGATCTGCGTCATATCCATGATCCCCATGCGGCCGTCCGGATGCACGGCGCAGTTCGCCCGACGGGTGGCGGGTCGGGTCCCGAGCTTCAGCCCGGCGGGCGCGGCGAAGATGACATCCATATCCACGTCCTCTTTGCCCACCACCAGCGCGGCGTTATCCTGCGTTCGTACGGTTTCGGCGTAGCACCACAACCGCCAGGTAGCGGCTGCCGGCACGCGCAGGCTGTCAGCGAGCACGAAGTAATTCGGGCCGTTCGGGTCGGCGTCCTTCACCAGCGCGATCTGCCGCGTCCAGCCACCGCGCTCACCCCAGGTGTAATCCATTTGCGGGCGCGTCGTCAGCCCTTTCAACGTCATGTGCCCGCCGCCGGACAGCGGCGAGGTGATCATGCTGTGATCTTCACGCGCCGGGTTGTAGTACCCAAAATCGTCTGCCAGAATACGTCCTTTGCCGTAAATCGTTATCCCGCCGGAGTCATCGTCGTAATGGGCGTGGTTCGTGCCGCCGATCATGTAAAGCTGCGTCTCGCGAGGATGAGGGAAGCCGGTGCGCAGCATGACGCCGGTTTCCGGGAAGAACTCGCTGCCCCACGATGGCGCTTTTTCGGGAATGGCCGGATCAATCATCAGCGCGCGATACCCGGCAAAGGCCGGATACCCGCCGCCGATGCCGGGGTAGGGGAAGGACTTGTGCTGCCGGTGCATCCACTGCATTTGCGCGGCGAACGCCGGATCTTTATCGCGGAAAAGGAAGGCGACGATGCCGAATTCGCCGGTAGGCTCTTGCAGATAGGTGTTGCCCGCCGGGGGCAGGTGGCGGAAGCCGCCGATTCTGGAGTCCGGCGGGGTGGATATTTTGCTGAACCAGTTGATGACCGTCTTCAACTTCGGTTCGTCGAGGTAGTTGTTGAAGCCGGCGTTCTTCGCCATCACGAAGGCGCCGAGAATCTGATCGTAGGAGACCATCGCGTAGTGCGGCGCTTCCAGCCAGCCGCCGTTGGCGTCCGACCAGCCGTTGATCTGCGCCTTCAATTCCTCCATGGCGTCGCGCGCCCATGCTTTCGCCAGCGGGTGCGAGGGGACAGCGCAAGCGATAACGGCCTTGTATCCATACACGGTGGTGGTCATATTTGGATTGGCGGCATAACCGCGCGCTGGCGACCAGTATTCCGGCCGGCTGACGGTATACCCGAGGAAAGCCATCTGCGCGAGAATGCGCTCGCGCACCCGTGGCTCCAGCTTCGGATTGCTCAACGCGGCATCAGCCAGCAGCGGAATGCAGCCGATATCCTGGAAATGGTGCGGCGCGGTGCCCAGCGCCTCCCGGTTCTGTACTACCAGCCGGTCCACGCAGTTTTGCAGCATCTGGACGACGCCCTTCGCCAGGTGTGCGGCCAGCCGTTCATCACCTATCGCGAGGTAGGCGGTGATCGGGCCTTCCATGTTGAACTGCCCCAGCGGATCGCGGAGATAGTTCGGGATGGCCTTTTCATACGGCGCGTGGTCAACGATAGATGCTTTGAAGCGTTCGACATCCTTCCGCGTCACCAGCACGCGTGGGTAGTTTTCGTGGTCGCCTGTCCAGGTCAGCACGTAGTCCTTCACCTGATCCAGCGGGAAGTGGCCATGCTTGATGAGCATCTGGTTGGGCAGCGGCGACTGATACCCGTTAAGCTTGTCAATATCCTTCAGGCTGGCATCGCGGTCCAGCGCCATCACCATCCACTTGCGCTGTCCTGTTTTCAGGCCCATCGTCATGGAAATGCCGGCGTCGCTCTTCGTCACGAGCGCGCGGTTCGGCATCTGGTCGTCCCACTTGAGTTTCGGATCCACCCAGGCGCCGGCTTCGCGCGCCCCCACCGCCAGCAGGTCAGCGCCCCCAGGTTTATACAGGCTGAAGGTATTCCCCTGGTTGATATTCTCCGACCAGCGCAGCCACGGCTCCATCGTGAAAATGCGTCCGGCGCCGATGTCTACCGTCTCGTTTTTCCCGAGCGAGCCGTTGGGCACTTGCTTGCCATAGCGAAAGAGGATTTTCGTCGGAGCGAAACCGCGATCCAGGTTCAGGACAAACGCCGCTTTCCCCTTCACCGCGGAGATTTCGTCAATGAGCACGACCGGTTCATGGGCGATGACCTGCGCGCGCAGCAACCAGGTAGAGCCATCGGCGAAGGCCGTTTTACAGATCACTTCCGCATAGACCGGGCCGCGAACAGTGACGCGCGCCTCGTATTCCGCGACCGGCGGATTGGCTTCCAGCGTGGAGCCGCCCGCCCAGGCGCCGGAGTTGAGTTTCACGCCGGCAATCGGCCCGACGCCGCCGTCCAGCTTCGTATTAACGGCGATGCCGGTCAGCCCGTTGCTAAGGACGATGCCTTCCGGGCGCTCCTCAACTCTGAGATCGCTCTCCACCTTCTCGGCTTTGTCGGCGAAGGCGTAGGCGCGCGCCTCGAATGGGTCGAGGTTGGCGAGAAAGACGATGGACGACTGCTTAGTCGCGCTATCGGTGGTGACCTGATACAGCACCGGCGCGCCATCCGGACCCACCAGTGCCTGTCCCGCCTGCGCGGCTTTGAACTGCGCCGCCGTCAGCGGGAAGGTGACACGCTCATTCCGCCAGGTACGGTTGAGCCAATCGCGCAGCACGAAGGATTCCGCCGCCTCCGCCGCCAGCGCGCCGAGGAGTATGCAGGCCAGCAGGCCAATCAACCGGTTACGCATCATTCACCCCGCTTCCGGTGAAGCCGTCCTGGCCTATCCCAGCCATTCATACCACCGCCCGATGCATCCGTCGGAATTCGCCCGGGGGGCGGCCGATGTAGCGCTGGAAGACTTTGGTAAAGTAGCTCTGCTCGCTGAAGCCGCACTCCAGGCAAATCTGGATGAGGCTCTTTTCCGTGCGTATGAGCAGCTCGCGGGCTTTCTCCACCCGCATTTTATTCAACAACTCGGTGAAAGATTGGCCGAAGTGCCCCTTGATGACGCGGCTGAAGTGCGATGGCGACAGGCAGGCGACCGCCGCCACGTCATCGCGAGAGATTTCCTCGTGCAGGTGCTCCTGCATGTAGGCGATGGCGCGGCCCAGCAGCACGCTTACCGGGTAGCGCGCGTTCGAGCGGATGGCATCCATCACGCGCTCCAGCATCGCCACCAGCCAGGTGCACAGTTCTTCCTCGCCTTCGATTTGCGCCAGTTCGGAGAATGCGGAGTAGTTGGCGCCGAGTAATTCGGTGGGGTCACCGCCCGCCTCGACCGCGCTGCGCGTCATCATCACGATGAGTTCGAGCAGGAAACTCTTCAGCAACAGGGGACGATCGCGGCCAAGGAAATAGATGCCCACCAGGATGCGGTTGAGGATTTCGCGCGCCGCCGCTTTGTCGCCGCCTTTGATGGCGGCGATGAGCGCCGGTTCCTCTACCAGGTAGACATCGCGAATGGTGCCGTAGCTCTGGCCTTTCAACTCGTGGATAGCCTCGGCGCGTTGCGATTCCCGCTCCGCCGCCAACCGGCGCAACTCCAGCAGCGCCAGGTTCGTCAGGTTGGCGCGCGCGGCGGCGGCCAGCAGGTCGGCAACGGCCCGGCGGATGTCCCGCGCGGGCAACGGCGCGGTCGCGTCGTCACCGGCGCCTTCAACGTTCACCGATACCAGTCCGCCCAGCACCCGGGCGTTCTCCATCACCGGCACCGCCCAGAGCACATGATGCGCCAGACAGAGCAGGATGGACGGCTCGCCCCAGCGCACCGCCTCCTCAATAGCCCGCCGGTGCGTCGCCGCGCAGTCATGCCGGGCGGCGCAGTGCGCGGCGCAGGGCAGCTCTCCCGCGACCACGCTCCCTTCCACATCCGTCAGCGCCACCGGTAGCCGCCAGGCGTGGAGATACGCGGCAGCCAGCGGCGCGAAACGCGCCGCCTGTTCCTCCAGCGATGCCCGGAGAAAGACTGCCTGATCGGGGAGCGGGGTGGGCATACATCAGTATTCCCCATTATCGGTGGGTTATCCTCCCCGTGCCAACCATGATTCAATGGCTGCTCGGGTATCGTCATCGAGCGCAGGCAATACCAACTGCGCTCAAAATAACTCAATGACTTCAGCCTCGCGGGTGCGTAAATGCGCCACTGTCGCCAGCAGATTCGGCACGTCCTCGCGCGCGGCGGCGATGAAATCGGCATCCTTCGGGTCGGCCAACTGACTGGCGCACACCGGGAAGGCACACGCGGCAGAGGTCACCTCCCAACTCTCCCGCCGGCGCCATGGTCCCGGCTCAGCCGTCGCGGTGCGTGCGGCGATGTCTCGTAGCTCGTCCGCATTCGTGATGACCCGTCCTGCTGTCTGTTCCATGCCCAACCTCACTATTGCGGCGCCTGTTTCGCCGCCGCCATCATCTCCTCCGCCGTCGCCGCGCGGCTCCACCAGCGGAGTTCCGCCAGATCGCCGCTGTAGGGGTAGCCGTATTGCTTGCCATACATGCCGACGCTGACCATCTTCCAGTAGGCGGTGTAGGCGAGTTTGCCGGTGAAGGTTCCCGTTGCCTCCTCATTGCCATTCACGAAGAGGCGCGCCACCCCGTCAGCGCTGACGGTGGCGGCGACATGGCTCCACTGGCAGGCTTTCACCAGCGGCGCGGTCGAGAAACGCGTAGCTTTGCCGTCAGCGGTCAGTGACAGCCGCAGGCG
>JAKIYB010000128.1:7712-9829 GCA_022708765.1 Armatimonadota bacterium
CTTCCAGGGTGAGGATGGGCGAGAACATATAGCCCATGATCGCCCCGTGACCCATGCCCGCCGCTGGGCGCACCCACGCCTCCAGCGTCAGCGCCTGTTGCGGGTAGACGTTATCGGCAGGCTGTTGCAGTTCCGGCGACAGCACGGCGATGAGACCGAGCCCCTTGCCGTCGAAATGCAGCACGGACCGCTCGCCATTGGTGACCCAGCTTCCACCGAAGAGCTTGCAGCTATGTCCGTGTCCGCTGCTGTCCATCAGGCTGCGCCCCTGCCCTTCGTCCGCTTTCAGGTAGATGAGGTAGTCTTTCGAGGCGGGTGGCGGCGGCGGCGCGGGTGTCGCGCTCACCGGGCGCTTTTCGACGATTTGCTCTCCCTCCGCTACCGGGCGCACGCTGAAATCGTCAATCCAGACCGTGCCGCCGCCGGTGTGTTCCACCACCAGCGTGCTGGAGTCGTAGGTTCGGAAGGTGGGCACCGGCACGGTGGTGAGGAAGGTGAATTCCTGCCAGTCGTTGTCGCCGAACAGGTTCGTCTCGAAGCGGTCGCAGGGCTTGGATTGATACGAATACTTCAGCGAGACGACGGGCGCGCGCCCCGTTACCCCGCGCGTTTTGATCCACAGCGTGCAGACGTACTGCTTGCCGTTGCTGTCCAGCATGTGGTGGTAAAATTCCCCGCTAGCCGTGGCAGGGCCGTCCAGGCGTAGCGAGTAGCGGTCGGAGCGGCCTACCTCGCGGTCCAGCGTGTAATCGCCCATGAAGGGCCAGCCGGCGAAGGGGCGGCGCACGCTTTGCGTTTCGGCGAAGGTGGTGCCGCCGGGCTCGCACACCGCGAAGGCATATGGACTGGGCACCAGCATGAGGTTACTGATCTTCTGCGGCGTTTCCGCGTTGACATGATTCGGCGCCAATGGCGCCGCCGCGAAGAGGCGCTCACCTTCATGGGGCGTGTAGCCGGTCATCACGTAATTAATGGTGAAACGGTCGCCGGCTTTGAAGGCGCGCGGTTTCTGGTCGCGCCACCAGATGCGCTGGTGAAAGTCGTACCCCCAATGGCAGATTTCGCGATACATGCGCACGCCGGGCACGTCCACCTCCCACGCCGGGCAAACGGCGCGGTCGGGATACAACACCCACAGCGAGGGGTTGGCTTCCGTCGGCCAGCCGTCCTGCTTCTCCAGCCACAAGCCTTCTGAGACGACATGCTTGACCAGTTTCCCGTCCATGTCGCTGACGATGCCCCAGTCGTGACCGGAGTAGAGCCACGGATACTTCACGCCGGAGCCGGGCGGTTTGTTGTTGTAAGTGAGCGGGTCGGAGAACTCCAGCAGCAGCGCCGACTGCTCGCCGTCGAAGTTCAAAGCCACGGTGACATCGTGCCGGTATGTCCCGCGGGCGGCGTCGTAGGTGAGGACATCAGTATGATGGGCGCGCATCAGCTTATCCGAGGTGATACTATCGAAGTCGAGGGTGAGTTTCCCGCTCTTTTCGCCGGATGTATTGATATCATCCACATCGCCGATCAACTGGGTGATGCGGTCATATCCCCGCCGCACCGCCAGCCAGTCGAGATATAGCGGGCGATAACCGGGGCGCAGCTTCACGAAGTGGTAATAGAGGCTTTTGCCGTGATAGTCGTCCGTGCCCGGCGCCTTGTATAACAGGGCGATAGGTTCGTTGCCGTCGAAGATCCAACGCAGTCCGCGCCACTTGCGGGTGGCGAAGCGGGGAGCATGCGGCGGCTGTGCGCCCGCGGGTGGCAGCGCCGTCACCGCGATGTCCTGGAAGGCGACGGTGGCATGGTACGCTCCCAGCCCGATGCCGCCGCGCAAGGTGGGCAGGCATTCGTGCCAGTAATCAATGGACTTCTTGCCGTCCACCAACACCTGCAGGTGCGCCCCCTGCGCCAGCACCTCGACCTTGTAGGTCTTTCCCGCCTGCAACTTCCACGGCACCACCTGCAGGTACCCGCCGGTGCCATGCCAGAGGATGATCTCCTGGTACTCAGTGGAGAATTGCACGCGGTAGCAGTGTTCGCGATCCTGGAAGCGCACATAGAGCGCGGCGTCCGATCCCCAATCAAACTCGCCGGCGTAGTAGCGGTAGCGGTATTGCCCG
>JAKIYB010000129.1:0-498 GCA_022708765.1 Armatimonadota bacterium
GCTCCCCGATTCGGCGCAGGTTTGTCCACTGACCGTGACGGGTAGGACATCAGTACCGGCTCTTCGCGTCCCCCAGGCTGCATCCCAATTCCATCTCGCGACGGGCTGGCGAGAGGGTCATGATGATTCGCCCATACCGCTGGTGCCTCCTGGGTTTCGCCATGCTGGCCGCGTGTGTTGCGCTGGTGGCCGGCGAGGTGGAAATCACGCCAATTCAGCCTTCGCCGGAAGTGGTCGTGGATACCGGCGCGGTTGCCGTGGTCGTCACCGCCGCCCAGCCCGGCCATCTTTTTAACACCGGCCAACCGATGGAACTGGCCGTGCGACTGACGAATCCCGGCCCCGCCGAGCGCGTCGCCATAACCACGCGCATTTCCAGCAGTCTCGGGTGCCCAGTGTATCTGGACATGGTGGGCGTATCGCTACCGGAGAAAGGCGCGCGCACGGAAACGATCCGCTTCGACGACGCGCGCCGGCTGCCGCGCGGGCCGTACCGGG
>JAKIYB010000129.1:508-9829 GCA_022708765.1 Armatimonadota bacterium
TGGCTATGGGTATACGCTGCTGAATGTCTGGGACGGTCCGGCGACAAACCTGAATGGCGCCTTCGGCATCAGCTACGCCGGACCATTGAACGCCCCGCGTACGATCTCTGATCTTGATCTCTTCACGCAAGCCGGCATTGGCTGGCTGCGCTTCCCGCTGCGTGGCTGGCTGCCGCAAGGGGGCAACGCCGTCCCGCGTGAAGCAGATATATACAAACAATTCATTGGGCAGGCCAAGGAACGCGGTTTCTCGCTGATGACCGCCTTCACCCCCACAACCACGGTAGACCCTTCAGTGGATATGGATCGCGCCAACAAGGATTATCAGGAGTCACTGCTGGCCGCTGCCACATATTTTGGTCCGCAAATTCCCTACTGGGAACTGCTGCCAGTGAAGCCAAATCCACTGTTCCCTGAATTGCGCGGATTCCGCGCGCCGGAACTGTTGAAGGGACGCGAGGCACTGCGGACGTTCAACAAGCACCTCATCTGCATCACCTCGCTGGAAGCGCCTTTTCAGGCAACGGCGATGGACTACGCCGCGGTAGGTCTACCACCAAAAGGCGACCTACTGGGCATCACCTATAACTTTATCGGCCTGCCTGAAACGCGCGAGGCGAATCCCAAACCGCCGCTGGTGGAGCTGCCCACCATCACCCAGACCTGTCAGACCTTGCTGAAACGCACTCCGCCAACCTGGATCACTGAATATGGCTTCGATCCGGCGAAGGCTGACCGCCTGCCCAGCGCGACTCACCAGGGGGCGCTGATGGCGCGCGCCTTCATCCTCAACCGCGCAAACAACATCGAACGCACTTTCTGGCGGCATAATCCAGCCAACCAGTTCGATCTGCCGCTGACCAATAGCGACGGCTCAGTCAATCCCAGCTTCCTGGCGATGCGCACCACCCTGGAGATGCTTGAAGGAACGTCGCTGGTGCGCGAGGTGCCAGGGCCTGACGGCATGCACGCCTATCTCTTCGGCAAAGGCGACCTAAGCAGCAAAGGCCGTAAACGCGGTAAAGCGCGCTATCTACTGGTAATGTGGACCAGCCGCATGCCTACCGCTGCCACCATTACCAGTGAAGCGACGCATATAAGTATGACCGACTTGTGGGGCAACACCGTGGAATTCGATCCGGTGGACGGTGTTATTCTGTCCACCATAGATGAATTCCCGCGTTTCTTCGACCTGGGGAAATCAGAGAAAGCCGAACTCATTAATCCCTTTGCGCACATGACTCCTTCGCGTGTCGTACTGCAGCCGAATGGCGAAAACAAATTTATCTTCAATATGGTGAATGATCCGCGGGTTTTTCGGAATAACCACGTCTTTGAAATCCACTTCCGCCGATGGCCGAACACTGAAGAAGTTAAAACATACAAGGCGCCATTTAATTATCAGTACGATCGTTACGACCGCATCTTCCCGCTCACCATCCCTGACGAGGCGCGTAGAGGCCAGGTCTACGAAGTGACCGCGGATATTAAAGTCGCCGCCCGCCGGGTGGGGATGCTGACGTTGCCGGTATGGTATACGCCGGAAGCGAAGTAGGGCGACTAGACCACCAGGTGTAGTGAACGCAAATTCGAGCGGGCGCGATAGGCATGCGCCCGCTCGAATTTTCTATGCCTGATGCGGATCAGAAGTTCCAGGACAACTGCGCATTCAAGTGACGCGCGTTATAGTCGAGGTTATTATTCACATCGTCTTTGTAGTTGAGCTGCTGGGCGTTGAGGGTGAGGGTAAGCTGATCGGTGAGATGATAATTCCACCCAAGACCCAGTGTCTGCTTGCGAGAACCACTGGGAAAACCGGAGTTGCGCAGCGTTTCGCCGGCAACGAAGATCTCGTGCTTGTCCGCAACCGGATAGGTGACCTTCGCCGCCAGCGTGGTCAGCTTATTGCCGGTAGTCGTGGCGGCGGTATCCTCAGCAACTTGCGCCAACACTACCTGCCGTTGCGCCTGGGCTTCTGACTGGAACATCTGCGCCACGCCGAAGGAATTCTCGCCCCAGATACGCTGGGCATCCAGGTTTATCGTGGCCTTGCCCAGGCTTACCTGCGCGCTGGCACCGAGCATGTTATTCACCGATGAACCCAGGATATCCGTATAGTTCAGATCCTGGCGATTCCAGTAGCCATTCAGTGAGACGCGTGATGCGGGCTGCCACCAGATGTTGGCCGCCAACATCGTTGAATCGCTGTTGCTATACTCACCGCCGCGCGCGCTATTGGTAGAGTAGTTCAGGCCAACTGAGAGATTCTCGCGCGCCTGCCAGTCCGCACCCACCGACAGATCTGTGCTGGTCTGAGCCGGCACGTCGCTGCCGGAAGCCGTACGCGTGGCGTCGGTTTTCGTCGTCGTCAGATTGCTGTTCAGCGTCAGCCGATCGGTCACGCGGTAATTCGCCGACACCTGGGCGTTGCGGCCTGAACTGGTGGTGGCCACGCCATCGGTATCCGCCTTGATCCGATTCGTCGCAAGGTTCGCGCCGATGTTTAACCGGTCATTCGGCGTATAATTCAGGTTCAGCGACGCGTCACTTGTAGTGGCGCGATAATGGTAAATCGGGTCCGTAGTCTGCGGGGTATCAGGCAGCGGCTGATATGGGTCCGTTGAGTAGCGAAGCTGCCGGGTATCAATTTCTCGTTGATTGAGATTCAGCGACGCCGTGAGCGGGCTTTTATCCCAGGTGATGGACAGGGAGTCCGTCACCGAGGTATCGCCCAACCCCTCGGTGCCTATCTGGGTTGAATCACGCGTGGTACGGCGCAGACTAAGTGCCGGCCAATCCTCGCGCCGGTATTCCACGCCATACGTTCGGTTCTTCTCTTCCATAAGAATATTATCCACCGACGAATAGGGATTATACGGCAATGTGGTGTTGTCGCCGCTGGTGGAGAAGGTCAACTCGGATGTAGGCATGTAGCTGGCTCCCCATTCCAATCCTTCGCGCACGTTGCGGTAGCCCGCGCGCTCGATGGGCGAGAAACCAGGATCAACCCGGCGATACGCGGCATTGGCCGCCACCTTCTCACTGCCGTAGTTCGCGGTGAGCGCCAGCGCGCTATCACCCTGCAGCGCCACCGAGCGTGCTTCCGTGGAATACGACACGAAGAGCGTGGGACCGAGATTGGAAATCGGGATGTCGGCGCGCAGGATGCGCAGTTCACCCGTCTGATAATTCAGCGAATATTCCGTGCCGCGGATGAGCGGTAACGCCAGCGCGCGCACTGAATCGGAGTTTGGCTGCACCGGCGTTTTCCGCAATCGAAAAACCTGCTGGGTGACGGGGATGCCCGCCTGTACGGTGAATTGCTCGTCTTTGACCTGCTCAGCTCCGATATTCTGTATGCCCCCGCCAGTGCTCTTCGCCGCCTGCAGGCCAAGCTGCAGTCCGCGCTGCGCCCAATTCACATCCACGCCAGTCACCGAGCGATCACCGCTGCTCGCTGCCGTTACTTGCGTCACCGCATACCGCACAACGACAGTGGAGCCCGGCGGAGGTTCTTTCCCGTTGGTGAAGAGCAGACGACCGGTGGTATTGTCTAGCGTATAGGCCGTGCCGCGCGCCTGCAGCACGCCGTTGATTGTCACCGTCTCCGACTGCGCGACGATAGGGCGGTAGGTGAGATAGAACGGGCCGGGCGTGCCGGTGCCCAGGAACTGGTCTCGCTCATCGCGCTGGGTGCTGCCGGCTGCGCTGCCGCGCCCATTCAATTGGATATGCGTGGCGCCTACCGACAGCGCGTCGGTGATGGGGTAGAAGCCGCGCACCGCCGTCAACCGTCCGCCACCGCTGCCATTCACCGATACCTCATAACTCACCGTCACCCGATCTGCGGGACTAATGATGGAGGTGGAGGTAAAATTCAGTATGCCGTTCTGATAGTCGAGGGTATATTCGCGGCCCCGCTCTTTCGGCAGGTCATTTACCGTGACCACTTCGCTGAGCTCTACCACCGGAGTGGCGGTGAGGTAATACGGCCCGCTCACGTTTCGGCCGTAGAAGATATCGGTCTTCACCGGCGATTTCAGGTCGCTTCCGATGATGGACAATCCGCCTTTCGGCAGTACGGCGTCCACCTGTACGCCTTGCAGGTTGCGATTAAGGGTGACAAATTCGTTGCCGCCCATTGTCGCGGTGAATTCACCGAGTAGCGTCTTCGCGTCGGAGCCATCATGGCGCAGGCTCCAACGAAAGCGATCCGGTGAATATTCATCCGCCGTGATGGTGGCGTCCAGGTAGAAATCCTTGTAGAGCTGTCCATTCAGGTACAGGTTGGAGTTGTGCGTAAATGAGCGGCTCGCATCGTAGTTGTCATCCTGGAAGTAGCTTTGCGAGCCGGAGACGCTGCTGACGTTCAGCGAGAGGGAATTGTTCCCGCTAACCTCCAGTTTTGGATACCCTTTAATCGGAAGCACGTACGCGTAGACGGGCTCGGCGAAGGTACACCAGGGCATGAGCAGGATCACGAGCCAGGCCAGCGCGCGTTTATGATGAAAATTCATAGGTATGAGCAGAATCCTTAGCGTAGTTTCGGGGTCTCGGCCGCGATCCAGGCACGCCGCGGCCCGCGCCCTGACTCCAACGGGGCTGCTCTTACCTATACCCGGCCAACACCAACATGAAAACCAGGGGGCGGAACCCTTGCTCGGATGAGGAAGACAATAATAACGGTGTGTGGTGAGGCGAAATGGAGATCGGTACGATGCGACACGACTGGCATCTATTCATCCCAACCGCTTGCTGAACCGCGCCGCTGCCAGCGCGAGTATCCCGACGCCGAACACCGCCAGCACCAGCACCTGTGGCCAGAGCACCTCTAACCCCACGCCGCGCATAAAAATCCCGCGGACGATTTCCAGGAAGTAACGCAGCGGGATGAGGTACGTCGCCCACTGAATGCCCACCGGCATATTCTCCACCGGAAAAATGAAGCCGGAGAGGAGGATGAAGGGCATGAAAAAGAGGAAACCGGTAAGCGTCGCCTCATGCTGCGTCTTCGAGACGGTGGAGATGAAGATACCAAGCCCCAGGGTTGTTAAAAGGAAGAGAGCGCTGAGTACGAAGAGCAGTGGGATGCTGCCGGCCACGTCCACACGGAAGATAAAGATAGCAGTAAGCAGCGTCAACACAAACTCAATAAGGCCGATGAGCAAGAACGGCAGTGTTTTCCCCAACATCAACTCGCCGGCGGACAGTGGCGTCACCACCAGTTGCTCTAGAGTACCGATCTCTTTCTCACGCACGATGGCCAGCGACGTCATCAACATGGTGATGAGAAAGAGCACCATGCACAACACCCCTGGCACCATAAAGTTCACGCTTTTCAATTCCGGGTTATACCAGACGCGGACGCGCGCGTCTACCGCCGGCAGTCGCGGCAACCGCGCGCGCAGCACCTGCATGCGCGCGCGCAGAATCTCACTCCCATACAAGCGCACCACCCCGTTCGTATACCCCTCTATCACCCGCGCCTTGCGTGAGTCGGTACCATCAAGGAGCGTCTGTATCTCCGTCCCGCGTCCGCGCGAAAGGTCATGGCTGAATCCGCGCGGCACGCGCAGCACCATCTGTGCCCGCCCGGCATCGAGCAGCGTGTCAATCTCCGCCTGTCCGGAGAGATACGCTACCTGGTCAAAATATCCCGACGCTGTGAAACGCTGAATCAGCGCGCGACTCGCCGCCGTGCGGTCTTCATCCAGCACCGCCATAGCGACGTGATTGACATCCGTGCTCACCGCGTAGCCGAAGAGGAACAACTGTACTACCGGCGCTATGAACAGAAAGGCGAGAATCCGCCGGTCGCGCCGCACCTGAATCAGCTCTTTTTTCATCAAACGCAAAATGCGATGGAGGTTCATAACGTCCTCCGGAACCGGTTCGCGCTCAGCAGCACCATCGCCACCGCAATGGCGGCAAGGACGAGGGCGGGCTGCCAGAGGATGGCCAGATCGTTGCCTTTTAAGAAAATGCCGCGCAAAATACGGATGAAATGAGTGGCGGGCAGGATATTGCTGAGCAGTTGTATCGCCTTCGGCATGCTGCTGATGGGAAAGATGAAACCGGAAAGGAGTACGGTAGGCAACTGTGTGGCCATCACCGCAGCCACCATCGCCAACTGCTGGGTAGGCGCCACCGTGGAGATGAGCAGACCGATGCCCAACACCGCGATTACGAAAATGCCGGCGAGTGCCAGCACCAACGCCGGACTGCCCACCAGTGGCACATGAAAGACGGCGGAACTGATCGCCATCACCAGCAGCACGTCGCCGAAGGCGATGAGGACATACGGCGCCAGCTTACCGAGCATCAGTTCCATCGGCCGTACCGGCGATACCAGCAAACCCTCAATGGTGCCGCGCTCGCGTTCGCGCACGACCGTTACCGAAGTGAGCAGCGCCGACAGCACCATGAGAATGACGGCAATGAGACCAGGGATGGTGAAGTTATTGCTGCGCAGTTCCGGGTTATACCAGTAGCGCGTGCGGTTCTCCACCGGCTTCCACGCTCCTCGCATGGTCAACCCGGCGCGATATACCGTTACCAGCGCCACCCGGGACGAGTATTCCTGCACGATACCCGCCACGTAGCCCAGCGCCGTGCTGGCGGTGGTGGAGTCAGCGCCGTCCACCAGTATCTGCACCGGCGCCGTATCACCGTCCGCCAGCCGGCGGGCGAAGCGGACAGGGATGATTAGCACCATGCGCGCCCGGCCGCCGTCCAGCAGCGCGGTTACCTCGCGGTCGTCTTCCGGATAGGCGATGATATGGAAATAACCACTTCGCGCGAACGCATCCACTAGTTCCCGCGATTGCCGGCTACGGCTTTGATCATAAACCGCCATGCGCACGTCGCGCACGTCCAGGTTGATGGCGTAACCATACAATAGAATCATGAATGTCGGCAGCGCCACTACTACCGTAAGCATGCGTGGATCGCGAGCAATCTGCCGAAACTCCTTCCACATGATCATCCAGGTTCGCAGCATCATGCCCCCCTCTCTGCATGCTCGATCAGGGCGACGAAGACGTCTTCCAGCGATGGGCGCGCTGGTTCGATACGCTCGATACGGATATCCATGGTCTCCAACGCGGCACGGAGACTATCCACATCCTCCAGGCTGCCGACCACGACGTGCAAGGCCGAACCAAACATCGCCACCTCGCGGACAACCGGCAGGCTGTTAAGACATTCCAGCGCCGCCATCATCGGCTCCGCCCACACCTCCAGCAGCGTGCCGGCTATATACCGTTCCTTCAATTCCGCCGGTGTGCCCAGTGCGATGATGCGCCCGCGATGCATGAGCGCCATGCGGTCGCAGTGCTCCGCCTCATCCATATAGTGTGTGGTGACAAACACCGTCACTCCCTGCTCGGCGACGGTGTAGATGAGTTCCCAGAAGCGCCGGCGCGATGCTGGATCTACGCCGGCCGTCGGTTCATCTAGGAAGAGAATATCCGGTTCGTGTACCATGGCGCAGCCCAATGCCAGCCGCTGCTTCCATCCCATCGCTAGTTCGCCGGTGAGGCTGTCTCGACGCTCACGCAGGTTCGCCATCTCCAGGATCCATGCCGTGCGTTGGGCCAGCCGCTCCCCGTAGACGCCGTAAACTTCGCCAAAAAATTTGATATTCTCGGTGACGGTTAAATCCTCGTAGAGCGAGAAGCGCTGGCTCATGTAACCGATGCGTGTCTTGATCTTTTCTGTTTCGCGCACGATGTCCATTCCCGCCACCGTACCGCTGCCCGACGTCGGCGCGAGAATACCGCAGAGGATGCGGATGGTGGTGGATTTTCCCGCGCCGTTCGCTCCCAGGAAGCCAAATATCTCCCCTCGCCCCACCGTCAACGAAACATCGTCCACCGCGGTGAAGCTGCCGAATTTCTTCACTAAATCGGAGATGGTCACGGCATACTCGTTGGAAGTAAGTGTCATGACGGTCCCTCCCCCGACGCCAGCGCATTGAACACATCCTCCAGCCCGGGCGCAATACGACGCAGGGAAACGAGCGTCAGACCATCTAGCGCCGCTGTCACCGCCGCCTCCGCATCGGCGGTGTCCAGTCTTACATGCAGGCGCTCGCCGAAAGTCTGCACGTCATGCACCCCCGGCAGCGCCGTAAGACGCGCCTTCGCCTCGCGCATCGGGTCGGCGATAACTTCTAACATCATCCCGCGCATGCCCGCTTTCAACTCGCCCGGCGTGCCGCACCGCACCAGCCGCCCGCGGTTCAGCATCGCCACCCGCGTACAGCGCTCCGCTTCGTCCATATAGGGCGTGCTGAGGAAAAGCGTGACCCCCTGGTTTACCAGCGTATAGAGGATACGCCAGAATTCCCGCCGTGAGACGGGATCTACACCGGTGGTCGGCTCGTCGAGGAAGAGCACCTCCGGCGTGTGCATCAGCGTGCAGGCTAGCGCCAGCTTCTGCTTCATGCCGCCAGAGAGGTGCATCGCCAGCCGGTCGCGAAAGGGTTCCAAACGGCTGAAGGCCAGCAGTTCCGCTTCGCGCTTCAGCCGCTCCGCGCGTGACACACTGTAGATATTGGCGAAGAAGAGCAGATTCTCCGCCACGGTGAGATCGCCATACAACGCAAACCGCTGCGGCATATAACCGATGCGCCGCTTCAGTCCGTCAGCCTCTCGGAAGACATCCATTCCCAGCACCCGCGCCGACCCATCCGACGGCGCGAGGATGCCCGCAAGCAGCCGCATGGTGGTCGTCTTCCCCGCACCATCCGGCCCCAGCAGCCCAAACACCTCACCAGGCGCGATGGCAAGGGATAACCCCTCCAGCGCGACGAGATCGCCGTAGGTTTTACGCAGATCCTGGATGTCAATGGCTATGTCTGTCATCGTGTTAGTGAGGAGTGGGGGTAATCAGGGATCACTCCACCTCAATCACCGCATCCGCCGGCATACCCGGCTTCAACGCGCGCTCCGGATTTTCGACTTCAATCTTCACGCCAAAGACCAGTTTCACGCGCTCCTCCTTCGTCTGCACGTTCTTCGGGGCGAACTCCGGCTCCTCGGCAATTTCCGTGACCGTGCCGTGGTAAACCGTGCCGGCATCGGTAGTAATACGTGCGGGTTGGCCGATTTTCACCTTCTCGATAAGCGGTTCCGGCACGTAGACGCGCAACAAGACGTGATTGAGTTCCGCAATTTTCAGGATCGGCATGCCGGGGGTGACTAACTCGCCTACCTCAGCGGCTCGCAGCATCACCCGGCCGTCGGTTGGCGCCAGGATCGTCGTCTGCCGCTCGCTAGCGAGGGCGGTTTTCAGCGTGCCCTGCGCGCTCTCTACCCG
>JAKIYB010000012.1:0-4770 GCA_022708765.1 Armatimonadota bacterium
GAGGGAGCCCACGGCGCCGCTGGCCATGCGCAGGATGCAGATGGCGTTGTCGTCCACGTCGGACTGCTTCTTGCCGGCGATGGCTTCCACGAAGGCCGCCACTTCCACGACCTCGTCATCCAGCAGCCAGCGGACCAGGTCAGCCTTGTGCACGCCCAGGTCTCCCATGGCGCCGACGAACGCCTTTTCCTTCTGGAAGAACCAGCCGCCCACGCCTTCGATGCTCCAGCCTTCGGGGCCGGGATGCGCGAAGGAGGTGCGGAAGGTGACGACGCGGCCGAGAATGCCGCTCTTGAGAATCTGCTTCGCGCGGATGTGCAGCGGGGCCAGCCGCTGATTATGCGCGATCATCAGCGTTTTGCCGCTGGCTTTCGCGGCGGCGATCATCGCATCGGCTTCCTCGGTGGAGGTGGCCATCGGCTTCTCACAGAGGACGTGCTTGCCGGCCTGTAGCGCGGCGATGGTGACGGGCGCGTGCAGATAATTCGGACAGGCGACGACAACGGCGTCAATTTCGGGTTGCGCCACCGCGTCCTGCCAGTCGGCGCAGGGCGTGCCGCCGAATTCGCCAGCGAGAGTTTTCGCGCGAGCGAGCACCGGATCGCACAGCGTCAGCAATTTCACCTGGGGATGTAAGGCGGCTTCCGGCGCATGCCGGTGTTTCGCGATGCTGCCACAGCCAATTATCGCGACGCCAAGGGTCTTCTTCGCCATTTGGATATGCCTCCAGAGGGGGAATTGTGATTGGTCAATGCACAATCACTAGTATAGCGAGTGCGCCTATGCGGTGACAAGAGGCCTGGCGGCTCACTTCACGCGCGCCACGGCTGTATGCGCTGCCAGAGATGGCTGAGCGGAAGCCCAACTACCGTATTATAATCACCAGTGATGGATTCTACCAGCACGGCGCCCAGACCTTGAATGCCGTAGGCGCCGGCTTTATCGCGCGGTTCGCCGGTGGCCACGTAGTCCGCAATCTCTCCTTCCGTCAACTCACGAAAGCGGACGCGTGTTTCCACGGCCTCGGCAATCTCGCGTCCTTCCGGATGCGTAATCAGCGCGAACGCGCTCAATACGGTGTGCTCGCGACCGGACAGATCGCGCAACATAGCATGCGCGTCAGCATCATCGTCAGGTTTGCCCAGCACGCGCACAGGCACCTCGTGCAAGCGGGGTAACGCGGGGTCATCGGTGGGAGCGAGGACGACGGTATCGGCGCCGAGGACGAGTGCCGGGGTATCGAGTATAGGCAATGCGGCGCGGGCCTTATCCAGCGCGGCCTGCCGTGCCCATTCCGTCACCTCCTGGCCGTACGTGGGTGGAGGCTCCTCAACATGCGCGGGCAGTATGCGAAAGTCCAGGCCGATCTGCCGTAACAGCTCGGCCCGTCGGGGCGAGGAGGACGCGAGTATGAGCGGGCGACGCAACAGAATCCGCATGAGTCCATCCGGACAGTATACGGCCCCGGCATGGTAACCGGGGCCGTGTGTGTAGCTTATTGCGGCGAAAAGCCGCTCATGCCGTCGAAGCCCATCCCACCACCGGCAGGCGCGGTCTCCGGATTATCCTTTAACCACTGCTCAATGCGGGCGGCGTCTTCCTTCGCGCCGAGTTTAAGGAACTGCTCTTTCAGGTCTTTACGGATGTTGCGATCTAGCGAGGACGCCAGTTCCTCCGCGTTGCGGAAGTGCTTCAGCGCTTCATCCTTCTGTTTGTTGTCCGCATACGCGATACCGAGCTTGTAGGAGATGGTGGCCTGCTTCGCCCCACCGAACTGCACTGCTTGCAGATAATATTCGATGCGCTTCTTCGAGTCGCCCGTGTCTTCAGCAAGCCTGTAAGCGAAACCGGCGCGCACCACGTCAGGCAGATTCGTATCTTGCAGGGCTTTCGCGCGATGCTCTTTCGCGGCGTTGATGTCCCCACGCATTTCAGCCAGATAGGTGGCCATCTCTTCTGATTTGCACTGTATCTCGGCTTCAGCTTGCCGCAAATCTACATACATTGCGCCGAATTCAGGGCCATACCGCTGCCGTATGCGGATAACAGCGACGTCCGCCCCCTGTTTCCAGCGCTCGTCGGCTTCTTTCCGGTCACTGATTTTCGACGTGGTGACGAACACATAGCCAACCATGTTGCCCATATACGACTGCATCACCATTGGATTGACCGGGCTGATCTCACCCGCTTTCGTCGTGAAGGCGAGGTATTCCACAAGGGCGGCTTGCTGCTCCAACTGCAGTGTGCCCAGGCTGCCGCCCTTCATCGCCGTCATCATGTCGTCGGATTCGCTTTCCGCTTTTTTCGAGAAGGATTTGGGATCTTTCTCCAGTTCGCCGCGCAGTTTCTCGGCTTTCTCCTTCGCCGCTTTCAAACCGGCGGACGAGGGGGAATCGGCTTTGATGAAGATCATGCTGGCTTCGACTTCTTTGGTGTAGATCGTCTTCGCATAATCGGCGGTGAAGGGATCTACCGGCAATCGCTTGCCATACACTTCTCCGATGCGCTGGGATTTGATGTAATCAGCAAAGCGTTCGTAAATGCCATTGGTACCCTTGGAGAGCAGGAATCCGCTCACGTAGGCGTTGATGAACTTCTTATCGTCAATCGGTTTGGTTACTGGACTTTTGCCGTCGGCGGTAGTGCGGACGAGGAACGAGTCATAGGCCTCGGACAGCATCTCGTCGAACGATTTCAGCTTTTTCTTTTCTTCCGCGGTCTTCGCCGCCTCTTCCTTCGCTTTCCGATCCTTCTCTACGCTGGCGCGCAGATCGGCGACCTGGGTGCGCGCATACTCATTGGCGTAATCGCGGAGGGTGAAATAGTTCACTCCCGCGCGCAACTCGGCTAGCGCTTTCTTCTTCAATACATCCTGGATAGCCCGCGCGAAGGCGGACTGGCGCATAGCCGGCGCTTGATCAATATCCGGCGCGCTGCCTTTTAATTCCACCAGTTGTTCCGCATAATATTTGTCAATAGCGCCGGACTTCACCGCCGTGCCGTTGACGGTGGCGATCACCTGGCCGGAATTCACGTTGCCGGCAGCACCACCGTTATTCCCACCCTTCGCGCCATACTGGCCGGTGAGGGCGATGCCGGCGACGAAAACGACAACAAGTGCCCAGAGGATGATCTGGGTCGTCTTGCGTGACGACAGTTTTTTACGCAGCTTCATCAGGGTCATAAAGGATACTACCTCCACCTGGACGAGACCGGATTCATCAGCACGCGCCTCACGCCGCCGCTGGCTCGAGCGGTACGCGAGGCGCAGGCCGGGTCATTATACCCAACCCGGCGCGATTAGAAAAGCAATTTCGCACTCCGGGCTTTTATGAAAGATGCACGTCTTCACGTGCTTGCTCGGCCGCGCGCTGCAACTGCCCGGCATACTGTGAGAGATTCGTGATGGCCTGCGCGAGATTCTCCAGCAGTTGCCGCGCGAATTCCCGGGCGCCTTCACGGATTGCCTCGCCATCTTTCGCCGCCTGATCCATAATACGTTGCCCTTCCTGGGTCGCCTGGCGAGTGATTTCATGGTTGGAGACGAGAATGCGCGCTTCTTCCTGGGCTTTGCGGATTGTCATCTCCGCCTGTTCCGCCGCTTCGGTGACCATGCGGTCAGCCTGTTCGTGCGCTTCGGCGAGAATACGCTCTTTTTCACGGGTGATTTGATCGGCGCGCTGGATTTGCTGTGGCAGGCAGACGCGAATCTGATGCGTGATATCCAGCACGTCATCCACATCGAGGAAGAACGCTTTACGGAACCAGCGAATGCGGCCTACCGCGTTGCCCTGGCCATGTTCGACCAACTCTTCCAGTTCATCTAACAGTTTGTTGACATCCATCGCGAAACCTCGCATTCCGCCCATGCGGCAGACATGGGCGCGTGTCGGTGATGCGCCGGGAATACATATCAGCGCGCGAGGCGCGCCGGTACTAGTTCAGCCACCGCGGCCGGGACAAATGGCGAGATATCGCCGCCGAACGCGGCAATTTCTTTCACCAGACTTGAACTGATGAACGCCTTTCCTGGCGAGGCGGGCAGCAGTAGCGTCTCGATGCCGGTGAGTGCCCGGTTGGCCAGGGCCATCTGGGTCTCGCGTGCGTATTCGGCTGTATCGCGTATCCCGCGCACGAGGCAATCGGCGCCCACGTCGCGCGCGGCGTCCGTCACCAGCCCTGAAAAAGCCCGCACTTGCACGTGAGGCCAGGGACGGCAGAGCTCGGTGAGCAGCGCGACCCGTTCCTCCGGGGCAAACAGCGGTTGCTTCCTCGGATTAATCGCAACCGCTACTACCAGCGTTTCGGCCATGCCGACCAGCCGGCTGATTAAATCCAGATGCCCATTGGTGACGGGGTCGAATGATCCGGCAAAGAGCGCGCGCATATAACGATCCTGACTTCTCGCGGTATATTATCGGGTTTCCGGTCAACCTGTAAAGGGTGAAGCCGGTTTCGAGACGCGGAAAGCGCGGAAAAGATGCAGGCGCTTCCTCGCTTTACCTTGGCAAGCGGTATCTCCCGCAGGAATTATCCGTCTTTTTTCACACCTTGTCGAGACCTTGCCGGATATGCTACACTGCACCGCAGGGAGCCGAAGACGTTCCAGACCCGACTGCCGGAGGACATCATCGCTCATGTTTTCGAAGACCGGATTAGCCAAGATGATTGACGCCGCTTCGCTCCGCGGCAACGCCACCGCTGACGATATTCGCCGTTTGTGCGCGAATGCCCGGCAATATCATTTCGCCTCCGTTACCGTCTATCCCT
>JAKIYB010000012.1:4780-7710 GCA_022708765.1 Armatimonadota bacterium
TGGGTGAGTCTCGTGGCGCGCGAACTGCAGGGCAGCGACGTGAAGGTCGGCACGGTCATCGGATTACCGTTCGGCCTCATTTCCCCGATGATGAAGGCGGCGGAAGCACGCCAGGCAGTGCATGATGGCGCGAATGCCGTGGAAGTGGTGGTAAACGTCGGCGAACTGGTCGCTGACCACTACGATGTGATTCGCAAGGAAATTCACGAAGTGGTAAACGCCGCTAAAATGCGCGCGCTGACGGACGAAGGCGGTGAAGTGGCGGTGATGATCACCGTGGAAACAGCCCTCACCAGTCGCGACCAGCAGCGTCGGGTGTGTGAGATGGTGGGCGAATATCGCGGTGACTTCATTATTACCAACACCGGCTTCGCGCCACGCGGCGTGACGATTGAGGACGTGATGGCGTTGCGCGAGATGTCGGACTACGACCTCGGCATCAAGGCCGCCGGCGGCATCCGCACGGTTGAACAGGCACGGACGCTGATCAACGCCGGCGCTGACCGGCTGGGTACCAGCGCGGGCATTCAAATCGTGGAGAGTTTCGAGAACGGCCGACCGAGCTTGGACTGACGCAATTTTTGTATACAACGCGGAACGGGATGGGGCAGATGCTCCATCCCGTCGTGTTACCACCGGCCGGTGATGGCCGTCCCGCAGCGCGCACAGGCCCCGTCTCGCAGGCCGCTGGTCGTGGCGTTGAAACCACTGCGCGAAATCACGGTGTGACCGCATACCGGGCAGCAGGTGTGCTGCCGGTCGTCGTCGGGAACATTCCCAACGTAGATGTAGCGCAGTCCCTCCTCCATGCCGATGGCCCGCGCCAGAGCGAGGCGTTCCAGCGGCGTGGCCGGCAGATGGGCAAACCCTTCATGCGGGTGGAAGCGCGTGACATGCCATGGCGTGTCGGGGCCAAGCGCCGATATGATCCCGCGGGCAATGCCGCGCAGTTCCGCTTCGCTGTCGTTAACGGTCGGCGTGACGTTCGTCACGCATTCGATATGCATCCCCCAGCGCTCCTTCGCGTAGACCACCCCGTCGAGGATACCCTCGTATGCCGCGTACCCGGCGACCTTCCGGTATCCTTCGCGCGTGAACGCCTTGATATCCACGCGATAGGCGTCCAGGTATGGCCCGATGATGTCAAGATGGTCGCGGGTGGCCATGCCATTGGTGACATAAGCGGTATACAGGCCGCGCGCTTTCGCCAGGCGCGCGGCTTCAGTGGTGTGTTCAGGCCAGATGGCTGGTTCGTTATAGGTCCAGCAGATGCCGGCGGCGCCCACGCGGATCGCTATTTCCACTGCTTCCGCGGGGGGCAGCACGCGCAGCGACGGTTCCTCTTCCAGTGGTGCGCGACGCGAGAGCGTCCAGTTCTGGCATCCCGGACAGGAGAAACAGCACCCCAATGTACCGAGAGACAAGACGAGCGTACCCGGATAGAAATGATACAGTGGCTTTTTCTCAATCGGATCGAGATTGACGGCGCTCACGCGATCGTATATGAGCGTATAAAGCCGTCCGTCATGGTTCATACGCGTGCCGCATGCCCCGCGCGCGTCCGGAGCGATGAGGCATGTCAACTGGCAAGCCCGGCAGCACACGTGACGATCATCGAGTTGATTATACAGGATAGCTTCTTTCATCAAATGGCAGTGTAGCAACGGGTGTTTCCGCGTGTCAACGCGCGCAAGGTGGCGCTTGCCACACCCGCGCTGTGTTGACAAGTGCGCGATGGACTCATACCATATCACCGGTGGAGGCCCGGTCATGATTACCTGTACGAATTGCGGCACGGCGAATCCCGACGATCATCGCTTCTGCAAACAGTGCGGTACGCTGCTGGCGCAGCGCGGCACGGAAGAGGACGACGACACTGTCATCATCAAACTGCTGGAAAGCCACGGTAAAATCGGCCAGGAGAGCGCGCTTATCGGAAAATTGTGGCTGCTGGATCAAAATAGCGGGCATATTGAGCGCGTGTACGAACTCAGTGACGAACAGGTCATCATCGGCCGGCGCGAAGATTGCGCCGTCTGTCTGACCGGCAACACCGTCTCACGCCGCCACGCACAAATCCGCTACCTGAATGGCCAGTATTTCATCTCCGACCTGAACAGTACCAATGGTACGCTGCTCAATAATGAAGCCACCGTCGGCGAAGAGCTGCTGCGTGATCGCGATGAAATCAGCATCGGCGTCTACAAGCTTATCTTCCGCCTCACCTGAGCCGATTCCGCCACAGCAACTTCGTGCATGATCCCGCGCATGCGGGAACAACCGTCACGGAGGATATCGCGATGGCACTGCGTCTCGACCGTGGTTCGGTGGACCTGCACTACACGGATATGGATATACGTCAGGCACTTGGTGATCTGGCGCTGCTGATGGACGTGCGCTTCACCATCTATCCCGAAGTGCAGGGCACCGTCACCGTGAACCTGCGTAATGCGACTTTCGAGCAGGCGCTCGGATTGCTGCTGGGCGGCTACTACACCTACACCGTCGGCCCGCACGATGTCATCTACATTCACCGCGCCGGCACAACCTGGCACCCCGGTAATGAGCACATCCCCTGACGAAACAATCCCTCTTACACCGGGCACATTGACGGAATCACGTCCGTTCCGTACAATCTGACCGTCAGTGCCCGGGTGGCGGAATGGCAGACGCAGCGGACTTAAAATCCGCCGCCCGCGAGGGCGTGTGGGTTCGACTCCCACCCCGGGCACCAGACAACCCCTCCGCTAGTTGTTCTCCGGACAGCAGCGAACCGCGCAGTGACCGGTAACATCTTCTCCCGTCGAGAACTGTAACGGTAGCATCTCATCCAGGCGAATCGCCACTTCCATCGGAAGGTAATCCGGCAGGCGGAGAAGCAGATGCGCGGCGCCATGCGGGGCGTCGAGGATGGTGACATCCACTTCCGG
>JAKIYB010000012.1:7723-12699 GCA_022708765.1 Armatimonadota bacterium
ACGCGGCCTTTCGCCGGAATCATCACCCAGGCGAAGGTGGCTGTCTGCTGGATATCCGTCGTGTAGAATGCGCAGGTATTCGGCAGGCGCACGTCCATGATCGGGCTGTACCACCCCTGGAAATCCGGACCTTCCCGTCCGTTGACAAACTCGATCTCCCACGCGAACGGCGCGGCTGGCTGAATGCGCAGGTTCCCCACCCCCTCGTCCACCGTCACCACCGACTGGCCGTCGCGGACAACCGTGCAGTCGGGATGGAAGTGCCACAGCGGGGTGATCCGGCACGGGCGGCTGGTGCCGATGCGGTCAACCACTACCCACCCCACCCCGCGCAGATACAGCACGCCGCGGGTGTGGACGATGTCGTCCTGCACGTTCTCGCGCGGAATATCCCAGCGATACAGGTAGGCTTTGTGCATGGCCGCGGCGGTGGCAACGTCGGTGAACCCGTCGGTGAATGTCCCCTGCGCGTAATCGTAAGCCGGAGTGATGATCGCCTCAACGGGCGCCGAGGCGCGCGCCGGACCCGTGGCCTGTTCCAGGCCATCCACGAGGACCACGTTGTGCGCCGCGGAGCCGATGAAATAGCTGCGCCAGGTGCCCGCCTCCCCCATGTAATCCTTGTATGTGTAGCGGCCGCTGTCCACCAGCAGATCGCGCCCGCAGGCGGTAATGGAAAGGTGGAGCATGTCGTTATGCTGGTGCAGAATGCCCCAGGGGCCGATATCGAAAAAGCCCCAGTGGGCGTCGGCGTCCCAGCCGCTGCGCATGATCAGTTGTCCCGCCCATGGGAAGAAAATGCTGGGCAAACCGGACGGTGCGGTGCCGTCCATGCCATTGGTGGCGATATACCGCCAGTCGGACCGGTCGTAAACCTCCGCCGCGGTCAGGATGTGTCGCACTGCCTCTAGCGGCTTGATCGCCAACGCTGCATCGCGCAGCGGGCGGTCTGAGTCGCTGTTTTGCGGGTCATACCCATTCGGCGAGAGCGCGTATGCGAGGTAGTTCCACATGGACTCAAGCAGCGCCACCAATGCGGGATCAATGGGGATCTCCGCGCCGCGCACAGTCGCCATGAAGAAATCCATATGCCAGAGCACGGCAAGCTGATAATTGCTCGCCAGCTCCTTCTGCACGCCGTCAGGGTAGACTTGCTCCGCCAGTTCCTCGTGGGTGACGCGCAGCGCGAGTTCCCGCCATTCCGCCGCGTCGCGCAGTTCTGGAAAGGCGCAGGCGACGGAAATCAGTCCGCACATCTCGGTGATAACCCAGTTGCTCCCCCCCGAGAAGTGACGGCGCAGGAACTGCGCATGCTCCAGCGCGCGGCAGAGCAGCAGCATGCGCGTGGCGGGGGTAAAATCCTCTTCCGGCTGCAGGCCGTAGAAAACCGCAGGCCACGCCTTCACGCGATGCCCTACCTCCAGAATCGTGCCCCAGGGGCAGGAACCGTCATGCTGGTCAATAGGCTCTGGCTCTTCCACGGTGGCGCACCAATCGTGCACCTGCTCGTTCAGCGCGCGCGCGTAGGTGCGATTGCCGGTGGCGTAGAACGCTTTCAGCAAATCAGTCATGTAATCGTGCCGGTTGATACCATACGTCCATTCTGCGCCGCCGGTGACCGGCGGCTCGTATCCCCAGTCGAAGTGACCGGATCGCAGGCGCGGAATCTGCACCTCACCGCCTGGCACGGGAAAGTACGCTTTCGCCATCCGCTCTGCCGCGGGATCCGTGCCCGTGCCGGCCGGCACGGGATCGTGACGCAGCCACTGTCCGGAATCGCAGGTACGATAATAGGTCAGCAGTGCGTCGCAGGCCTCTTCCCATTGCTCGCGCGCAACGGCCGTTTTCACGGCGGCCAGTGTCGGCAGTTCCAGGTTCAATGCGACGAAGAGCTGGCGCACGCGGTCAGGAAACTGCTCGCACACCCAGTGAAGACTGGATGTATCACGGATGGTGGTCATATATTACACTCCCACGAATGAAAACACGCGATACGCCAGCGCTACGAAGCGGCTCAATCGCGCCAGCGTTTCCTCATAGGTTGGATATAATTTAACAATCGCCTGCGCGCACATCGAAACAGACCGCTCCCGACCCACTTCGGCGATGGCGTCGAGTAATGCCCGCTGTTCGCTTTCATCGGCGCTTAACGAGACGGCATTGCGCACGTGTACCTCAAAAGGCAGCAGCGGGTCGAGGCGCGCACGTCGTTCCACCCGCTCACCTCCAGACAGTGCATCTCCGGGAAGACCGCGTGCAGGTCAGCCACCACCGCCTCAAAATTACCGCAGGTATGGAAGCTGCGCACCGGTCCTTCCTGTTCGCGAATACGCCGATACGCGGGCACCACAAATTCATGGAACATGTCCGGCCGAATGAAAGGGATATTCACCCAGTCATCGGCAACGAAGGTGGTCGGCGGCAGCGCGTCGTCACCAAGGAAGGCCTGCCGGGCGCGGGCATAACGCAGCCGGGCATCAGTGAAGTACCGCAGGAACGCATGCACCACCTCAGGCCGCTCCGCCACGTCCTCCAGGAAGTTTTCGTACCCGCGCAACTGCACGAAGATATCCAGCGGGCCACGGTGGAAACACGGGAAGGTCACTGTGAGTCGGTTGTCGTACGCGTCAGCGATGATCTCCCGCATGCGGTGATAATTCGCGATGAGCAGTGGCATTATCCCGGTCCGCGCGAAATCGAACGCGCCCACCGTGTCCAGTGCAAGTGATTCCGCAAGAGGATGCGGTGAAAATTCCGGCACGCCCAGCGGAGTATGGACGATCCGCTGGCCAAACAGGGTAAGGTCGAAATACATCCCCACATCGGCTGGCAGCGCTAGTGACGGCTGCGTGTCATCAGCGACGTTGTCCGTCCAGAAGATCATCTGGCGCAGGCGCTGCTCAATGGCGAATGCCGGATCGGTGAAGAACCGGTTCATATCGTAGCCGAACAACTCCGGCCAGCCGATGTTCTCCATGTAGCTGGTCACGCGAACGCGACCCGTACCGAATTCGGCATCCCGTTTGGCAATCTCCGCGCGGCGGGCGGTAATACGGTTGTGTAACACGTCCAATAAAGCGGCGCGCGGCAGCGTCATCGCGTCGGTCTTCATGAAGATCTCCCCAACCGAACAGTAAACAGTGACGGAGTCATTCCGCGGATAACCGATACAGGCAGGAGCCATGCGGCGGTAGTGTCACCGATACCGCCGCGTCAGCGATTCCCAGATCTTCACGCGCCCAGAGATCGCGCACCTGACAGAGACCGCTGCCAACCTCGTCCAGCGGTACCGTGAAGTCAAACAGTAGCTCATCGCCAAGATTGAACAGCGCTAGATACCGCGCATTGGAGGCCGGGTCATCAGCGGTCCAGGCGCGCACCTGGTGGTGCCGGAAGCATTCACGATTGTCGGCGCTATACTGGTTTACTGCCAGCACTTCGGGGTTAGTGAGCAGGCTGAGCGTCCACGGATCGCAGCTCGGGAGATCGCCGGCGAACATGAGCGGTGAACGGCTGATGCTCCAGAGTGTCATCAGCGTCACCTGCTCATCCGGCGTCAATTTTGTCGGATGCGGATCGCGGTCGGCCGCTGTCCACTTGCGCAGATGCAGCATGCCCAGCGGCAGCATGTCAGGATCAGCCCAGCACCCATCCCCGATATGCGGCATCCAGCGGGGCAGCAATTCAAAGGTCTCCCGCACCTGCAACCAGTCATCATGCAGATCAGGCCCCATGCGCCATAGTTGCGCATGGGCTTTTCGGTGCGCGGCGTAAAGGGTGGAATGCTCGTCGCCAATCGAGAGACTTAACACGATGGGATGACCGCAGCGGTCAATCGCGCGAGCGATGCCTTCGATTTCCGCCATCTGGTACGGCAGATGGCCACAATCATCCGCTTTCAGATAATCCACACCCCAGTCGGCGTAAAGCGCCAATAGGGCATCATAGTAGGCTTGCCCCCCGCGGTGTGCCATGTTGATGCCATACATCCCGTCATACCAGGGACAGCTATTGTCGCGGTCGGCGATCTCGGCGGCAGTATAGGGCGTGCCGTAGATGGGCAGGTTGCGCTCAACCGCCAGGCGAGGGAGGCCGCGCATCATATGCAGGCCGAATTTCAAACCGAGCGCATGAATCTGCTCCGTCAATGGGCGCAATCCGGCTCCTCCTACCGAGGATGGAAATTTATGGAGATTAGGCTGCAAACGGCCGTAGGAATCGAGCGAAAACGGTTCTGGCTCCCAGGATGATTCATGCGGCAGGGGGCCGGTATCCTGGTACCACATCCCATCGAGGACAATGTATGCCCAGCCAAGTGAAGCTAGATGCTCCGCCATGAAATGGGCATTGGCCAGCACCTCATCCTCGCGGACGGTGATGCCGTAGCAGGTATAACTGTTCCATCCCATCGGCGGCGTAGCGGCAAGCGCGTGGCGAGAAGGCATGCGGACTCCTTATTCCTGTCGAGCTACCGCTCAACCTTTCCCAGCTTTCCCCGCCCGCCGCTGAATTCCTGCCGAGACATTCTCTACCTCGGTTCAGGCAAGCAGTCGTGCAACCGTCTCCAGTAATTCGATGCGTTCAAAGGGCTTATTGATAAAGGCATCGGGATGGACGCTCGCCAGCCGCGCCTCGTCATAGACCTGGCTGCGCACGGTGAAGATGATGACCGGGAGGGTGGATGTTTCCTTAATACGACGGCACACTTCCCAACCACTGACATCCGGCAGCATGACATCAATAATGACCAGGTTGATGTCGTTCTCCTTGAGCTGCGCCAGACCGTCGGTGCCATTCCCGGCTTCATGTACCGTATAACCGGCGTCCTGGAGCATCAGGCTGACCAAAGCGCGAATATCTGCTTCATCATCAATGATAAGGATTGTCGGCACGCCATACTCCTTAAAAGACTGTCAATTCCGTGACTCCGTCGCCAGTGGTAGTGAAAGTGTAAAGGTGCTGCCAAGTCCGATGCC
>JAKIYB010000012.1:12709-22016 GCA_022708765.1 Armatimonadota bacterium
AGCACTGGCAGCGGTAACGGAACCGCCATGCAGTTCCATGATACCCCGCGTGATTGCGAGACCCAGACCTAGGCCGCCGGCGGTTTCATCGCGGTCCACCTGGGCGAAGGGGGTAAAGAGTGACAACACTGCGTCCGGAGCAATGCCGCGACCGGTGTCGTGAACCGCGAAGTATGCGGTGGTATCGTCGCGCCACCACCGCAACGTCACTGTTCCACCGGCTGCTGTGAACTTGAGGCTGTTCGACAGCAGGTGTTCGACGCATTGCCTGATTCGCCCGGCATCGGCGGTGATTGGCAGTGTATCGGCAGCGGGAATCAGGGCCACGGTTAGCCCGGCATCCGCGGCGGAAGCCTCCATTGCCGACGCAACTCCGCGAATCAGATTGACAAATTCGATCGCGTGAGGCTCACAGGCCAGGCGGCCATGCAGCAGTCGAGACATGTCCAACAACTCGTTGATGAGGCGCTGTTGTCGGCGGGCATTGCGGTGAATCACGGGCATTGCGCGCTGATATAACTCCATTGAATCCTGCAGCAGCGCCATCTCCGACCACCCCAGCATACTGGTGAGCGGTGTCTGTAGTTCATGCGAGAGCACGGCGAGGAATTCTTCTTTCACGTGATCGCTCTCTCGCAGCGCGTCCTCTGCCCGTACGCGCTCGGTAATGTCGGTCAGTAATATCGTCGCCCCTTCAAGTGAGGGGAAACCGCGAACTTCCAGCCAGAGGTTATAGCGCTCATAGTAAGCCGTGAAACTGACTGGGGTTTTCGATAGCATCATACGACGATACTGCTCGCTAAAGACGGAATCGGCAATCTCTGGAAACACGTCAAATAAAACATGTCCGCGGAGGTCCGACGCGTCGCACCCGACTACCTCGGCAACGGCGGTGTTGACGTAAACGATACGCCCTGCCGTGTCTGTAACGAGCACACCGTCCGCTACGTGCTCGAGTGCGTTACGCAGGGAAACCTGCGTAGTATGCGCGAGACTTGGGTAGTCATCGAAAATTTCGGACATGAGAGTTCTCAACAGTGCAATCGATTATACGAAGTATACGCATCTCGGCTGTTGAAGTAAATATGTTGAGCGATAAGTGCGGTTAACGGAATGCTGATCTTTTAACGGCTCGGTTATGCCAATCCGCGTGGGAACCTTGAGTCCCGGCGGGGTGACTGGTATACTCAAACGATGCTCTCTGGTGATGACACACAATCCAAAACGTACGACTCTCTGCCCCTGCTTCTCAATGCACTGCCCAATCGGCTGCTGCTTGATGTAGTCAAGGGAGAGGAGCGTTTCGCACGGCGCATTTTCCAGGGATTCGCGGCGCGCGTGCAATCGCTCGCGCTCCCGGCCGTGCGCGCCCGGTTGGAACGCGAACTGCCCAAACACCCGAAGGTGATCGAGGCATTAGTCGCCTGCTGGCAAGAGGCATATGCGCCACTGATCGCCATTCTTGCCGACCGATCATTCCAGCCATCCTCTGAAACGCTGGCGCCGTTGTTGGTGGCATATAGTGAGTCAGCGGTTCAGTATGCGCTGGTACATTCGGACCGCGATGAACTGCATGAATGGGCAGACCGATTGGCAAGCATTCCGCTTCCCGAAGCGCCGGTTTCTCCGCTTGTTTCCGATGACGATGCCAGGATCACTGATGATCTTCGGCGACAGATCGCTGTGCTCGAAACACGGATGCGGGAGTTGCAGGCAGCGCTGAAGCAATCCGAAAGCGAACGCGAGAGTGCAACCCTGGCGATATCGGCGCTGGAACGCCGACTGAGTGCCGCCAGCGAACTGGAGACGCTGCTGCGCAAGCAGGGGGACGCACTGGAAGCCCAGCTTGATCGGGAGCGCCGTCGCGCCAGGCGCGCGGAGGATGATGCCGACGCCCTGCGCCACCAGCTTCGTGAACGCCCAATAACCCCGCCTCCGGCACCCGAAGCGACGATTGCTGATGCGGTGGCGCTGCTGCGGCAGGGACTGGAACGCCTGCAGGTGGTAGTGCCGGAAGCTCCCCCACCCCAGCTTCCGCCGACGGCGCCGAAAAAACCCGCCTCCCCCGCGCGCAAGGTTATACCGCCGGAAGAGTCGGTCACGCTGCCAGGCTCCCGTGGAACTCAGGCCTTTCCCATCGCCACGATCCTCAACGCCCTGCGGCGGAACGATTCCGCGATGATTGAACGCATCCGTAACGGTTTAGCCCGCCTTGCCGACCAGCCGGATAAAGAGCGTCACGCACTGCAAAAACTGGCGAAAGCAGGCATTCCCGCCGCCGTGCTCACCGGCCCCCTGCGCGCGGCGGTGGTGGATGGCAGCAACATCGCCAATATGAGCCGCCAGGCGCGCGGCAAGCTGGAATACCTTGACCAGATTCGCCGCTCAGCGTGGGCGGAAGGGTACTTCCCGGTGCTCATCATCGTGGATGCCAGCCTGCGCTATCAGATTGACCAGCCCGACGCGCTGATGCGTATGGTCGAAGACGGCCTCATCACCATGACCGAACCCGGCATCCCCGCCGACCCGGTGCTCATCCGCGAGGCCAAAGCCCGCGATGCCGTCCTCATTACCAATGACCGCATGGAGGATTGGCCTGACGTAAAGGCGCTGGAGCGCCGCAAAGCCTCCCTGTCGCACGGCACGGTGCGTGTGGGCTCATTCCACGGGTCGTCGCACTCGTGGTATGAGCGATAAGTTAATCCTCAAACAGCGCCTGCGCTTCTTCGATCAGCGCCAGGCAGTTCTCCAACGGGACGTCATCTTGAATCGCCTGCGCGGGGGCGAGAATGTAGCCGCCGCCGGCACCGAGAACGGACGCCACCTCGCGCACTTCGCGGCGCACGTCGTCCGGCGTGCCCATGTCAACAACATCGGGCAGCACGGCGAAGATATTGCCACAGGAGTGAAGGAAGGCGTATTTGCCGGCTTCGCGGATGCGCTTGAACATGCGCGCGTGGCGCGGGCCGATGTAGCGATGCCAATTTTCCGGCCCCATCAGCAGCGCCTGCTGGCTGCCCCAGTCGCAGCCGAGGAGCACGCCGTCCACGTCAGCGGCCAGCATCATCTCCAGCATCATCAGGTCGGCCTCGACGATACGCTCGAAGAGTGCCTCGCAGTAGTCCTCGTTCACCGCCATGTCCACCAGCAAATTTTCCATGCCGCGCGCGAACCAGGCTTTCTCGAATAGCGACCCGTAGAAGTAAACAAGAATGAACGTGTCAGAGTTCTCGCGCAGGTGGGTGACACCGTTGTAGAAATCGGTGTAGCTTCCAATGCCCATTATATCCGGTAACCGCGATGGCGGGTCAGGCGTATATTGGTCCTCCGGGAAATTCGTGAATGTCCACCACGGCGCCCCTACCCCGCGGATGCAGTTGCCGATGGTGCCCTCGAGATCGTTCGTCCCGTAATGAGCCGAGAGCTTCTGCGCGGCATCACCGGTGAACATCAGCGAATACGGGATGCGTCCGCAATCTTCATGCGCAATAGCGCGCTGGACAAGCTCGCGGCGGGTGAGAGACATGGTAAGCTCCTTTTCTCTTTGCTCATTCGCCTTGTATTTCGCCTTTTCCTATCGCCGCACACAATTTTTCGCCGGAGCCTTTCCCTTCCTCCCCTTGCAGCGTGTATAATGGGAGACGGCCATGCTCACCGAGCTCTACATCGAAAATTTCGCGCTCATTGATCGGCTCTTTGTCACCTTCGCGCCGGGCTTGAATATTCTTACCGGCGAGACGGGCGCGGGGAAGTCCATTGTCATTGACGCCATTAATGTGCTGCTGGGTGAGCGCGCGGGCACCGATTTGGTGCGCACCGGCACGCAGAAGGCGGTAGTGCAGGCCACGTTCGACATGACGGACAGCGCCCACCTGCTGCCGGCGCTGGCGGAAGTGGGCGTGGAACCGGAGGACGGCCTGCTCATCATCACTCGCGAGGTAGCGCGCGAAGGCCGCAACGTCGCCCGCATCAATGGCCGCGCCTGTCCGGTGAGTGTCATCCGTCAGACCGGCGACCTATTGGTAGACCTCCACGGCCAGCACGAGCACCAGTCCCTGTTGCGCGAAGAGCACCACATCACCTTCCTCGATGCCCTGGGTGATGAAGAGTATCAGCAGCTTCTCGCCGAGGTCGCCACGCTCAACAGCCGCCGCAACGCGCTGCTCCGTGAACTCCACGGCCTGCAAAGCGATGAGCGTGAGCGCTTGCGCATGATTGACTTGCTCGGTTTCCAGGTGAAGGAGATTGAGAAGGCGAAGCTGCAGCCCGAAGAAGAAGCGGCGCTGCAGAGCGAACGCGTGCGGCTCGCGAATGCCGAGCGCCTGCACGCCGCCGCCAGCGCCGTCTACAGCTTGCTTTACGAAGGCGAGGAAGGCCGCTCCGTACTTGACGCGCTGGGCGAAAGCGAGCTACAGCTCTCCGCGCTGGCGCGCATAGACGCCGACCTGGAAACGTTGGCGGCTTCGCTGGAAGCGGCTTCCGTGCAGATAGCCGATGTCTGCCATGAGTTGGCCGATTACCGCGACCGCGTGCAGTTTGATCCCGAACGGCTGGAGGAAGTGGAAGAACGGCTGGAACTCATCAGTTCGCTCAAACGCAAGTATGGTGAAACGGTAGAGGCGGTGCTGGCATACAGTGAAGAAAAAAGCGCGGATCTGCACCAGTTGGCCCACCACGCCGAACGCGTGGATGAGGTGACGGCGGAAATTTCCCGCGTTGAGACGGAACTGATGACGCACGCCACCGTGCTGTCGCAACGCCGCGCGGCGCTGGCGGAAACGCTCGCCGCGAATATGCAGGCGGAGTTGGCGTACCTGGGCATGCCACGTGCCGTCTTCCGCGTGGATCTCGGTCGCAATCCGCAGGCTTCCGGCATTGTGGTAAACGGCGAACGCGTGGCGGTGACGGGCAACGGCATAGACGTCGTCGCCTTCCACCTCTCCCCGAATGTCGGCGAACCGCCCAAGCCGCTGGCGCGCATCGCGTCCGGCGGCGAACTCTCCCGCGTGATGCTGGCGCTGAAAGCCGTCTCCGCGCGCGGCGCGGGCGTCCCGTCTCTAATCTTCGACGAGATTGACACCGGCATCGGTGGACGCACGGCGGAAACGGTAGGCGAAAAACTCGCGCAAGTAGCCCGCGACGCGCAGGTGATCTGCGTCACCCACCTGGCGCAACTCGCGTTTTACGCTGACCGTCACTTCCTGCTGGAAAAGGTAACGGAGAACGAACGCACGGTAAGCCGGATGCGCGCCCTCGAGCGTGAAGAGCAAAACGAGGAACTGGGTCGCCTGCAAGCCGGCGGACGCGTCACGGACGCGGTGCGCGCCCATGTCACCGGCGTGCTCGGCGAAATCCAGGCACAGAAACAGGGGACGCTATTCTAGTACCGCCGACTCAGCAGAACCTGCCCCGCGCGTAACGGCGCAGACCGATGCATCAGCAGGCGATACAGGAGTATCACAACGACGGCGACCGTCGCAACCAGCAGCGCAATCTCCAGCAATCTAAGCACGGACATATCTGCCTCCCTGTATTACATCAGCCATTCATCATTCACAACTCTCCGTGTATCACCACGGTTTCCCCGCTTTCTTCCCAGTCCTTGATGCCCCCTTTATAGTCATATACGTTGGTAAAGCCTTGGGTTCCGAGGATTTTTACGGCTGTGGTGCTGGCGGTGCAGGAGGTATCGGCGCAATACACGACGATCTCGTCATGTTTGCCGAAGAGCAGCGGCGCCAGGTCCTGCAGCAGATTCAGTGGGACATTAATCGCACCGGGCAGATGGATGCTGACGAAATGCTCGTGTGCCAGAACGTCTACCAGCACGAATGCATCGCCGCGCTGGCGTTTATCTATCAGCGCCAGCCGAGATATCTCACGCACTTCGCTTGTCCGCACCATGCCACCCCTCCTCTACACTAATACGATAATCTTCCCCGTATACCGCCAGGATACGCCTGTATCAGCATACCAGTGTAAGCATCGCTCCGGAGATGATACGACATTGAGACGTACGCAGATGCCTGGCGTGTGTATAGTTCGTATAACTCCGTACCATGATGGAACGAACTGATGGGCATGACGCGTGAAAATTGGCGGGAACGCTGGCCAGCCCTGGCGGGGGCGGCAGATGCCATTGCCGGGATGTGGCAGCGGCAATCGCTGTATCCATCCCATGAATGTCTGAAGCCGGAAGATCTTTGCGGTGAAGAGATGCTCACCTGCGATGTGGACGGCAGGCGCATCGCGTATACCGATAACGGAAGCGGAGAAGAGACGTTTATACTGGTGCATGGCTTCGCTGGCAGTCACCAAACCTGGAGCACCGTACAAGCACTGCTTGGTGAGCGTTACCGCGTTATTTGTCCCGATCTGCTGGGCTTCGGCGGGTCCGAGCGACCGGCCACGCTGACGCCGATGGACTGGACCAATCAACTCATCGGTCTGATGGATACCCTCGCAATAACCAATGCGGTGCTGGCAGGTCACTCTGTCGGGGGACGAGTGGCGCTGACATGCTCGGCGACGGTCGGGCATCGGGTACGCGGCGTCGCTTTGTTGGGCAGCGACGGCGCGCAGACGCTGTCACGCTATCCCTTCCTCTGGGCGATGGCGCGCACTCCGCTGTTGCGCAAGGCTATCGAACGACTGGCGGTTTCGCGCGATGATGTGCTGAAGTTATTGCGTGCCAGCTATAGTGAGACTTTTCCAATTACCGAGGCGATGATTACGGCGTATCAGCGACCGCTTTGCGTGCGCGGCACATACGCGGCGCTGCGTCACCTTGGACAGGTGTATCCCGACGGCAATCTCACCTCACTGCTGCCGCGCGTCACCTGTCCTGTCACCCTGGTGTGGGGTGAGCAGGACCGCGTCACTCCCGTGCGCGCAGCGCTGGATATGCTCGCGGTGTTGCCTGCGACCAGCCTGCTCATTCTCCCCGACGTAGGACACCTGCCGCAGGAAGAATGTCCGCGCCAGGTGGCGGACCATCTCGATTTGTTTCTCACGCGCCTGCCCTGACACTTCTTTTCGCGACCCTCAACCGGCAGGGACGCTCTCCACTCCCGTCGAATCAAGGGCTGGCATCCGCGTGGGCGGAGCAGAAGGGGTGGAGACATGACGACGTTTTTAACAAAAGTAGACGGCGCCCTGCAGGGCTTGGCGGCAGCGGGAACCGGCGCCCAGGGGATGCTGGAACGCTTCAGCGCCGAAGTGAAATTTGCTTCACGGCTGGCGCAAGCGCATCCGACGCGGCAGGCGGAGTGGGAAGCACTCATCCTGCAAGCCGTCCAGGCCGTGGATTCCATGCTGGCCGAAGGCGCATCCCTTGCTCAGGCAGTCGCGCGGGGCGAGGCGGTGCTGGCGCCGCTGGGCCCGGCGGCGAAGGCCTACACTATCCACTGCGTTGGCCACGCGCACATTGATATGAACTGGATGTGGAACTGGCCGGAAACGGTCGCCACCGTCAACGACACCTTCACCACCGTGGATAAGCTGATGGACGAGTTCCCCGGCTTCCGCTTCTCGCAGAGCCAGGCGTCCGTCTACTGGATCGCGAAACAGTACTTGCCCGAATTGTACGCGCGGATCCGGAAACGGGTGAAGGAGGGTCGCTGGGAAGTCACCGCCAGTCAGTGGGTGGAAGGCGACAAGAACATGGCATCCGGCGAGATTCTCTGCCGCCATCTGCTCTACACCCGCCGATTCTTCGCGGAGGAATTCGGCTTCCCGTATGACGCGATTACCATTGACTGGGAACCGGATACCTTCGGTCATCCGCACTCCCTGCCCGGCATCCTCGCGCGCGGCGGGGTGAAGCACTACTACTTCCATCGCGGGCACGACCGTACGCCCTGGCTCTTCTGGTGGCAGGGGCAGGACGGTTCGCGCGTATTGGCCTTCGACGACCATATTCGCGCCTATAACGGGGTCATCAACGCCGATATCACCAGGTTGCTCTTTGAGTTTGAAGAGCAGACCGGCCTGAAGGATTTCCTCTTCGTCTTCGGCGTGGGCGACCACGGCGGCGGTCCTACTCGGCGTGATCTGGTAATGGCCTGCACAATGATGGAATGGCCCATATTCCCCACCATCCAATTCAGTACTACGCGTGACTTTTTCGCCGTCGCCGAAAACGCTGCTAATCTGCCGGTGCTCGATGATGAGATGAACTTCATCCTGGAAGGGTGTTACACCGCGCAGACGAACGTCAAACGCGCCAACCGCGCCAGCGAGAACGCGCTGGTGGAAGCGGAGATGTATGCGCTGCTCGGGAAGGCGCGCGCCGATCTCCCCTACCCCGCCGCCGACCTTTTCACCGGGTGGCGCCATGCCATGTTCAACCAGTTCCATGACATCCTGCCCGGCTCCGGCGTGCATGCGACCTATGAACACGCCCAGGGGCTGTTCCAGGAGATCATGACCATCACCAGCATGGTAAAGACGCGCGCGTTGCGCGCCATCGCCGGGAAGGTAGATACACAGGGCGTCTGCGGTTGCGCACCCGGCGCGACGGGCATGGGGGCCGGCGTGGGTGCGGGAGTTGGCGCCGGCCATGGCGATATGAAGCTCGACGGCGGCATGACCCGCTACGGCGCCGGCGGCACCTGCTGCGATACCTTCGTCATCTTCAACCCGAATCCCTGGCCGTGCTCGGAAGTAGTCACCGTGCCGTTGTGGGACCGTGACTGGCAGCCCGGGGAACTTGTCATCCGCGATGACGCCGGCAATACCAGTCCGGCGCAGTTCCTCGAACGTAATGGGTTTTGGGGTCATAACTGCTTGAATGTTGCGTTGCCCGTCCAGAAGGTGCCGGCTTTCGGTTACCGCACCGTCAGCGTCATGCGCGCGCCGGATCCCTGCACGGTGGACGCCGCCTGCACCGGCGATAGCCGCGGCACCATCGAGAACGAGTTCGTGCGGGTGACGGTGGATCAGGAATCCGGCGCAATTATTCACCTTATTGACAAGGCCACCGGACTCGACCTGGTGCCGGATGGTGAATACCTGGGCGCGTTGGAATACGTGCTGGAAGCACCGCATGCCATGAGCTCATGGGTCTATGGACAGCCACTCAAAACCGTGCAGTTCCTCGAAGGCGCCACGCTGGAGTGCCCGCACAACGGCCCCTATCTGGCTGTAGTGCACGCGAAACACAAGTATAACGACAGCACCTTCACGCTGACGATTTCGCTGGCGGCGGGTGTGCCGCGGGTGGATTTCACACTCGAAATGAACTGGCTGGAGCGTGGGCACGAGGGATATGGCATCCCCACCCTGCGCGCGGTCTTCCCACTGGCGG
>JAKIYB010000130.1 GCA_022708765.1 Armatimonadota bacterium
ACTCTGAAGGAAGCGCGCGAGATGACGTCCGAGATGCTCGAGGCTCAGGCGCGCTGGCTGCCCGAGTTCGAGGGGCGGAAACTAAGGTCCTACCCGACGGTGGCCATCGCCCCTGGGACAAAGGGCGTCGAGGTGCCCCTCGACCCGGCGCTGGCCATCGGCAAGCGGTTCGGGACGCTGGTGACGCAGGGGGAGTAGCCCCAATCGTGCTCGTGCTCGTACTACTGGACTACAGAAGTTTTCGCTCGTACGTTGCGCGCTCCCACGCGCGCCCTCACCCCCAACCTCTCTCCCAGTACTGGGAGAGAGGAGTACCGATGCGTATTGGTGGAACATATCGCAAATCTAATGTGGTCGAGTAGTACGAGCACGATGTGAGCGTTAATTCGTTAACAGAACTTTTCGGAGGTAATCCATGTCTACAGTCAAAATCGGGTTCGTCGGCGTGGGGAATATGGGGCAGTGCGCCCATTTGAAGAATTACGTGGGGCTGCCGGGGGTGGAGGTGGTCGCCATCGCCGAGCTGCAGCGCAACCGCGCGCAGAAGGTGGCGGCGAAGTATGGCATCCCGCGCGTCTATCCCTCACACGCGGAGATGCTGGCGAAGGAGCGGCTTGACGGTATCGTCGCCTCGCAACCGTTCACGCGCCACGGCGTGCTGCTGCCGGAGCTGTATCAGGCGGGTATCCCCGTCTTCACCGAGAAGCCGCTGTGCGGCGCCATCGAGGTGGGAGAGAAGGTCCTCGCGGCGCTGGCGGCCAGCGGCACCTGGCACATGGTAGGCTACCACAAGCGCAGCGACCCCGCCACCATGTATGCGAAAGCGGAAATCGAGCGGCTGAAAGCCGGCGGCGAGCTGGGCGCGCTGAAATACGTGCGCATCCTCATGCCCGCCGGCGACTGGGTGGCAGGCGGCTTCTGGGATGTCATCAACAACGACGGTCCCGACGGCCAGGCCGGCTGGGGCTCCCCGGAGAACCTGGAATGGGATCCCCCGGCGGGCGACATGGACGAAGCGCTGAACGGGCGCTATATCGGCTTCGTCAACTACTACATCCATCAGGTGAACCTGATGCGCCATCTGCTGGGCGCGCCATACAAGGTGGTCTTCGCCGACCCGACGGGCGTGGTGCTGAACGTGCTGAGCGAGGAGAACGTGGCGGGCATCATTGAGATGACGCCCTACCAGACCTCCATTGACTGGCAGGAATCGGCGCTGGTCTGCTTCGAGCGCGGCTGGATCAAGCTGGAACTGCCCGCCCCGCTGGCGTTCAACCGCCCGGGTCGCGTGGAACTCTTCCGCGACCCCGGCAACGGCGCCACTCCAGAGACGCTGGTGCCGCAGCTCCCGTGGACGCACGCCATGCGCCAGCAGGCCATCAACTTCGTCGCCGCCATTCGCGGCGACATGCCCCCGCCGTGCGACGCCGTCGAAGCGATGGAAGACCTGAAGGTGGCGCGGGAGTATATTCGGTTGTTGACGGGGAAGTGAGGGTGTGTCTATCACCGGACCCCTCCCCCCAGCCCGCTCACCGGTTCGGGGAGGGGTCCGACCATACGCCAACAGTGAAAATAGAGGAGCATCTCATGCCAGTGAAATTTCGCAAAGTCTGGATTGCCGATGAGACGTTTGAATCGGCGGGCGTGTTTGACGTAAACAACGATGGCGTGCTGGATATCGTCTCCGGCGAGTTCTGGTATCAGGGGCCGAATTTCCGCACGAAGCACCAGATCGGGAAGATCGGAAAATTCGGGGAGTATTATGACGACTTCTCTACCATCGCCATGGATGTGAACGGCGACGGCTATCTCGACTTCATCACCGGCGGCTGGTGGGGTGGGACGCTGCGCTGGCGCGAGAATCCGGGCGAGAAGGGGGGCGAGTGGCCGGAGCACGTCATCGCGCAGGTGGGGAACGTGGAGACCACCCGCGCGTGGGATATTGATGGCGACGGGCAACTGGAGATCGTGCCGAACTGCCCCGGCAGCCCGCTGGTGGCTTTCAAGCGCACCGCGCCGGGCGAATTTACCGCATACACGCTGTATGCCGGCGAGCAGGGGCACGGGCTGGGCTGCGGCGATATCGCCGGCAACGGGCGGATGGATTTCGTCATGCGCCATGGCTGGGTGGAAGCCCCCGCCGACCCGTGGACCGGCGCGTGGACCTACCACCCCTTCGACTTCGGCATCTGGGATGCCAGCGTGCCGATGCTGGTGGAGGATATCAACGGCGACGGGCGCGCGGAGATCATCATCGGCCACGCGCACAGCTACGGTCTCGACTGGTGGCAGCGCGAGGACGACGGCACCTTCACCCGCCACCCGATTGACCCCTTCGGCGCGCAGTACCACGACCTGCGGTGGGCGGACATTGACGGCGACGGCCAGCCGGAACTCATCACCGGCAAGCGCCACCGCGCCCACTGCGGCAACGAAGCCGGTGAATGGGACGATATCGGCCTCTACTACTTCAAATGGACCGGCGAGAATTTTGCCAAGCAGGTCATTGACTACATCCGCATCGAGCAAGGCACCGGCGGCCTGGGCATCCACTTCGCCCTCGCCGACCTGCGCAACACCGGCCGCCTGGACATCGTGGCGCCGGGTAAGGGCGGGTTGTATGTGTATTTGAATGAGGGGATGTGACGCTGGGAGCGCCGGTGTCCCATCGGTGAATGAGTAAACCGCCACCTATTCCCGCGATTGGTGGCGGTTGCTTATTCCCAGCCCAGCACCGCGATGTGAACCCGCATATGTTTGTGAGAATCTCGTTTGCGATATTGCAGTATATAATGACCATCAGGTGATACCGCATAATCAGAGCTCAAGTTTATTTCTTCATCCAGCAATGTGCCGCCAGTGCTCATCGTGCTGGCTAATATCTTTCCCTCTCGATTATTAATCGTATACAGCCATTGAAAACTGGTTCGCTCCAGCATCGGTACACGGTCAGTGAGTAAGGACAACGGGGGCTTAGGCGAAAGATCATTCACTAATAATATGTATTTCCCATTGCTGGAGACAGCGTAAGGAAAGAGATCACTGTTTCGGACAATGGGTGAGCGAACAGGGAATGACCGGAGCGTTGCCGGTGAGAACAGCCTGTATGCGACGGTATCGTCGTTCTGCTGGACGATCCATTCATCCGGATATCTGTAGTCGGCACGGCATCTGTACCAATTCTCTGGCTCCTGATAGATTTGCCCGGTATGGTCGTAGACATCGCCTTCATATGTCATCACACGACCATTGGGCAATAGCCACAGATTCGAAGTCTCGTGCTCCCAGCGTTTCTGCAGGACGATCTTCCGGTTCTTCACCGACCAGGTATAGTACGCCTGGACGCCACCGGACGTTTCGAGAATCACCGGCGCTTCCTTGGCAATTGCTACCGCAGTTGGGTGAGTCGCAGTGGCGATTACTTTTCCGCCGTTCAGCAGAAACAGTTCCGTCTGCGAAGGATTGCGCAATCCGGCGTAGAGATGACTTTTCATCAGTACCTGGTTTTGCCGGGTGAAGTAGAGCTTCGCGAGTAATCTCTCATTCCCTGGAAAAGGATTATGCGGGACACGGCTAGCGACAGGCAGCGTGATCGCCCACTGCTTGCTGCCGCCGCGCCAACAGATCACATGCAGGGTGTAGCCCTGCAACGTGGCAGTGGCCAGCAACTGCTCATCGGGGGACAGCGCAGCGACGGTACCCATATTGTGCACGGTATCGGGGATGAAATCGTCATTGTTCCATCCTGTCCAATCCGCGGTGGGTGTGGTGACTTTCCACTGCTTGCGGCCATCCCAGGCACAGAACGCAAACTCGTCAGGGCGCGGTTGTATCAGGAAGCCGGACTTGCCGAACTGAGGCACCGCGAAACTCTGGTATTCCTTGCGCAGGGTGATCGGATGCGGGCGAGTCAACCATTTGTAGCCCCACCAGGCAGCAATCACCGCGAGGACGAGGAGAAGTATTCGCCATCGTCGAACACGCGATGGTTTTCCGCCGGGAGTGTTGCCGGTTTGTGCCTTTCCATTGTCTTCGCTCATTTTGGCTCCTGCCAAAACACTTCAATATCAAACCGGCGATTCCTGCTCTTCCGCCTATCCGGGCGCGCCTTGCTCAGGCTGCGGCGCGACTAAGAACTTCATCGAACGAAGGGCTGGCGCAATAATATTTTGGTGTTGAGGCTCAAGTATGGTCTCACGCGGAGATGGTCTTCACACCCGGGCGCGCCTAGTACTACTACCGTATATCACATTCACCACCCCCTGAAGGAGGTGGCGAACCATGGCAAGCACGCTGAAGCGCGCTCATTCGCCCAAGCATTCAGGGCGCTTCAGCGTCCTTCACCATGTTAGCACCCTCCTTCAGGGGGGTGTCGAGCACGAAAGACGGTAGTAGTACTATGCGGGGCCAGATTACCCGCACCGTGAAAAATTCGTACCCGTTGCCATCTATGCCACCAACAGCCCCCGCCACGAACGACAAAGGAAGCATTGAACGATCGTCACCGAACTACCCTCCACTAATCCTGAGAACCAAACAATATACAAACACCTGCTTGACAAACTAGCGTATCCGTGCTATACTATCGCTCGTACCGTGACAATCACATAACGCTCGCACGGGGACGGTCCCCTCGCATCATGCCCGGTTTGCCAGACCGCGAACAGCGCGTCTTCCGCAAAGGCACCTGCCATCACGCCGGGCGAAGGGACGGTTCCCCGCCAGCAGGAACACAGCCGCATTGGTGGTCTTATACCTACTTTTTGTAAAAAAACAATCTTTTATTTTCTCTGCAACCGGCCGGAGTTCTCCTCCCAAGCCCCGTTCGCGGGGCGTCGTTCGGTAGCTCGGTTCTTGAGGACCGAGCGGGTAGCCGACGATCTGACAGGGGATGATGAGACCATTACCCCCCATTCTGCAAAAATGCACAAAAACAGGGGGTAATGACGGGGGGTAACGGGGGGTAATCCCCAACTCGTGCTCATACTCGTATTCGAATTTACCAATAAACCGAGAAACGATCCAGGCGGTCATTCTCCCGCGGTCCGATATCATCAAGCAGCAGGACTCCACCCCCTCCGCCGCGAATCCTACCCCGGCGGGGGAGCTGTACCATGACCATGACCCACGATATCGCCCGCGCGGTGGCGGAACTTGAGGAGACGCTGGCGGCGCATCCGGAGCGGCGGATGGACCTGGCGGAGGCATACGTGCTGCGCGGCGAGTTACGGCCGTATCCGGTCATCTACCTCGGTCGCGGGCCGGATATCAGCGCCGGCGAGGTGATGGAGCGGGCGGAACCCACGGCGCCGAAGCCGGCGGAAGTGAATCTGCTCGGTGCCATCCGCGGCATGGCCTGGGGACTACCGATGCACAACCCCATCCGCCCGCGGCTGAACCTGGGCAAGGGCACCGGCACGCTGCCCGCCTCGTTCGGCATCGAACTGGATGCCGGACTGGGCTACACCCCGAAAGGCAGCCGCCCACTGGCGGACGTGCTGGCGGAGGGCATGCCCGACCCGGAAACGAGCGGCGTCATCCCGGAGATGCGCGCGATGATCGAGGCGGCGAAGGCGCTCACCCCGGGCTGGATCGAGATCGGTTTGCCGGACATGCAGGGACCATTCAACATCGCCCACATGATCCTCGGCGAAGACGCCTTCCTCGCGCCGTATGAGGAACCGGAGCAATTCACCGCGCTGATGACGCGCATCACCGACTTCTTCATCGCCGTGCGCGAGAACCTGGAGCGCTGGATCGGCCCGGAGCGCTTTCCGCGCTTCCCCGGCGTGATTTACCGCATCGCGGAGTGCTCGGTGAACATGCTCTCGCCGGCGATGTATCTGGAGCACGTACTGCCGCACGATCGGCGCATCGCGGAGCATTTCGGCCAGGTGGCCATCCATCCCTGCAGCGGTCCGCACGTCTTCTACGCCACCACCCGCTATTTACCGAACGTGGTGTACCAGGAAGCCGGCTTCATCGAGAAGACGGCGGCGGGCGCCATCAGCGTGGACGACGCGCTGGCGGAAATCGGCGACCGCCCCATCATCCTTTCCATCGGTCAGGAACTGCCGGAGGATTTCGACGAAGCGGAGGCCGTCGTCCGACGCGACCTGGACCGTGCGAAGACGAATCCCCGCCTGCTCTTTGCCTACACCGGCATGTTCTGGAAGAAAGCCGACACCGAGCGCATCAAGGCACTGCATTTGCGGCTGGACGACTACTGGGCGCGGACATATCGCGCGGGCACGGCGGCCAGCGCCTCCTGAGTCATCTTTTCAGTCAGCGGAATCACCCACGCCGGCTTGCCGTCCACCGTCATCGCGACCGCATCGGTCACGCGAATGCCGTTGCGCTCCACCGTCGGCCGCCCGTTCAGGCCGAAGACCACCAGCGCGGTTGCCATGTCGGCGCTGTTTTGCTCGGGTTTCGTCGCGTAGTCCACCCACAGGCGGTTTTCCTTCGGGCGCACCACCACGCGGGCCAAGCCCAGCCGACCGTCGGCGCCCACCTTCACCCCGCCCGGCGCGTCCAGCGACCACAGCGTGGCGTCGGGCAGCGGGTTGTGACCGGCGTAGGTGCCGGTGTTCGGTTCCGTCTGCAGGTAGCCCATGCGGCCAGGCTCGTTGGTGAGCACGGCGCCGTTCTTCTCGATGCGTCCCAACCGGCTCATGGCGGTGAGCGTGCTGTCGCGTTCCACGCCCTGGGGCAGGTAGGCGTATTCGCCGTTTACGCGGCGATAGGGGAAGCAGGCGTCCGTCCGTCCGCCCTGGTATTCCGGCTTGAAGCCGCACTCGATGGTGTCATTGCCGGTGCGCCAGGTGACGCCCAGCACTTTCGCGTTGGCATCCCATTGCGTGTCCAGTTTCGCGGCGCGCAGGTGGGCGAGGAAGCGGTCGAATGAGCCGTATTCCTTCTCGTCGCCTATTTCGATGGCGAAGCCGCCGTAGGCCAGCGCCACTTCGTCGGAATTCTGCCGCGCCGCCGGCATCGGGGCGTCGGCTTTGAAATTGTATTGCTCGATGAGCAGCGCCGGCTTCGTTTTGCCGCCGCCCTGCATCAGCACCTCGGGACCGGTCTCATTGGTGATGACGACCTCCTCCGTGCGCCCCAGGTCGGTGGAGGGCAGCGGGGTGATGCACAGGTAGGTCACGCCGTCGCGGATAGCGATCTGCTGGCCGGCTTTCACGCGCACGGGGTAGGTCGTCACCGGCCGGCCGTCCACGCGAATCTCCCAGGTGGGCGTCTCCTGGAAGTCCAGCAGCCCCAGCGTGGTCTGCAGGCTTCTCACCTCCGTCGGGAAGGTGCCGGGATACTCCTCCGCTTTCAATCCCCGGTTCGGGCTGGTGAAGAGCAGCATCTTGTTTTTATGCTGCATGGCGTAGGTAAAGCTTCCGTAAGCGTGCACGCAGCCGTTGGCGTTGGACTGTTTGGTGCCATGGTACAGGCTGTCCAGCAGGTTCGTCCGGTTGATGCCGTAGCGCCCGATGAGCGTGCCCAGTTCGCTGGCGGTGGTCACCTGCTTCGCCGCGCGCCGCCACTGTGCCATGAAGGGCACCGTCTCGTTGCGTACCACGTCCTGGCTGGCCAGCCCGTAATTCACCCCCATGTAGGCGCGGCGCTGCAGTGGCGTGGCGGCGTAGCCACCCCACTGCTTGTAGCTGTTGGTGATGTAGAAGGGCAACGGTTTCTCATCCACCATGTAGGCGGTCCAGTCGTCGCCGAAGGGTGAGAGCAGCGCCTGCGCGGCGATCATCGCCGGCGGGCCGTCGTGGCCAAGTACCGGCATGCCGCCCACCGTCGTCGCCTTGCCCAGGTCGGTGAGCGCGCCGCTGTGCGAGAGGGTATGCACGATGTGCTTGGTGCCGTCTTGAATGGCCAGCACATACGCGATGCCGGTGCGGCCGCTGGTGGCGATGAAGCGGCGCAGGCCGGGGTGGTAGGCGCCGGTCAGTTCGTCCACCGTTTTCGTCAGCATGCTGCGGCCCATCATGCGGTCAATGACGTCCGGCCCCCAGTTTGCGAATTCCTTCTGCGCCAGCATGGTGAGAGTGAGGTAATAATGGTCAATGGACTCCTGGGTGGAGCCGTCGTACCAACTCCACAGGCGCAGCGGCAGGTTTTCCAGACCAAAGCGTCCATCGTCCATGGCTTCCCTGATGCCGGTGAGCCGCCCACCGAGCAGCGCGCCCGTCACCGCCACGTGGTTGAAATTCATGGTGGACATCTCGCGGGTGTAGCCGGCGCGGTAGAAGCTGGTATTGCCGCGCCAGTCGCCGGTGCGCTCCAGGTATTTCTGGTTGTCGTCGCCGTGAATGCCCTGCGGGTGTACCAGCTCGCTGGCGGGGCGCCCGGGCATCAGCCAGGCGCCCCAGTAGCGTACCATGTGCTCGCGCACCGGCGCCGGCCAGCTATCGCCATATTGCAGTGCCTCGATGGCGCAGAAGGGGGTGAGGTGGCCGACGAAGTTGCGGTAGGGCCGGCGGAGGATTTCGTCCATCCACTTGTTGTAACCATCCGGTGTAGTGGGATACTGGAAAGCCGGGTGCTTCGGATCGGCGACGGCCAGCTCCTGTATGCGCTGCCACCGCCAGTCCGGCATCGCTGCCGGTCGAACGAGGCCGTATTTCGCTGCCAGTTGCTTGATTGCGGCAGCGTCGGGCAGCACCGCCGTCGGCTTGCCGTCACCGCCTTTCGCTCGCAGCCCGGCGGCGTGAGCGCGCGTGTCGAATTTCAGCGCGTTCCCGTCGAGTTTCTCCGCCTTCGCCGGGCTGAAGGTCACCACCAGCTTTGGGGTGTTGATGAGGATGCCGCGACCGCCCGTGGCGGGACCATATTCATAGCCGTTCCACCCATCCTTGTAGCGGGTATCGTAGGTTTCCCACTTTCGCACCAGGAAGCCCTGGTATTCAAGCTGGCGCAGGCGCGCGGCGAAGGTGGCGCCGAAATCGCCGCTTGTCAGCATGGCTGTCACGTCCACGCGGCCTTCGACATTCTTCCGCGACACTTCCGTGGGACCGAACAGCAGTGGGAAGCGGTCCGCCTTTTCGTCCTGCGCGCCCCACTTCGCCCAGTAGCCGGCGCCGTTCAGATAGGCGTTGAAGGTGGGACCGAGCTCGGGGTCAGCCACCCACGGCTTGCGCAGCGCCCAGACCAGCGCGTGCCACTGCGGCGGATTTTTAATCCAGCGGTCGCCCATGAAGGACATGCCGGACGGCTCCTCATACCCCTCCGGCCAGAACTCGGTGTCCTTGAAGGGGAGGATGAGCTCGACTTTACTGACGGCATATCCTTTGCCAAGCTGGGCGGCAATCGCCTCCGCCGCGCCGGGGAAGCGGACCAGCAGGCCGCGGTGGATCGCGTCGAATACATACGCGCCCGGTTCGCCGTTTTTCCGCTGCGCGGGCGACCAGAAGGCCGACGGCGCCTTGCCGGATGGCCCTTTATCCACGATCTTCGTGAAGCCGTCCGGTCCGCAGACCACCGGCGTGTCCCACATCGTTCGGAACCCGCTGATGCCGGCGGCTTCCGGCTGGTCGAATGTCAATGTCACCGGCTCCTGCGCCGGCAGCAGCGCCGCCAGCAGCGCCAGCAGGCACAGAAACAAAAAGCGTGCGTGTGTCATCATCACCCCCTACGCGTGATTGGCAGCAGTGATAATGAGTTTGACACCGGCAAGGCGAATTCCTCGCGCAACCTTTGCGGGTTATTTTGCGTCTGAGGAAACAGGGAAGCGCAGCGCCGAAGGCGAATAACTGCGGCGGTACGTGGGAAACCCTGCACACGAGATGTCGAATCGGAAGGGATGGGGGC
>JAKIYB010000131.1:0-5733 GCA_022708765.1 Armatimonadota bacterium
GCCGAAGTGGCTATGCATGAATTTCGCGTGATCACCCCCGCCGACCACGCGGAAGATATCGAGGACGTAGCCTGCCGTCTCATCAATATCCACCAGCGCGACGGTGCGCTCGTAGCGGTGCATTTCCACGCCTTCGATCATCTCCGGGCAGGCGGCGCGGACGACCTGAAAGCCGTCTTCCCGCTGCCAGAGCGTGCAGGTGCCGTGCGCCGGAGGTTTGGGATAACGCACGCGCTGCACGCCGTCCACCACCACGGTGTTGTGCGCGGCAGCCATCGGGTACCAACCGGCGATGCGCGAGTCATGGTCGAACTGCAGCGGCGGATAGCCGAAGTCGGGCATCAGATCCAGCCCATGCGCATACAGCCCCAGGTTCATGCCGTCGGTGTGGCCATGCCACATGCCGCCGGAATCGTAGTGCAGCCAGGCGGCGCGGGCATGCTCGCCTTCCCCGGCGCGCAGGATGGCCAGCGCCCACTCCTCCTTATTCACGCTACCAGGGCGAATCACCAGCCCCTCGCGTTCGACGATCTCCAGCAGCTCCGCGCGAATGGCTGCCGGGTTCTCGGCGGTGAGATCGTAGGGCAAGCCGTCCACCGAGCCCTTCGCGCCGCGCACCGCCAACTGCGCGTAGACCGGGTCGCCGGTGACGCGCGCCATGCGCCAGAGGAAGGTGAAGAGGGACGCGGTGAGGCCCAGCGGGCCGACGATGTAGTTGCGCAACGGCGTGGGATGCAGGTCAATGAATCCCTGATCGGTGAAGAAGTTGATGCCCGTCTCGTTCAGCCGCAGTGCGAAGCCGCTGGCGTCGCCGACCTGCGGGTAGTAGGCGTCCAGGCAGCGCGCGTCGGCGAAGAAGCGGAAGGTTTCGCGCAGGCGGGGAAAACGCTCCAGCGCGCCGGGCAGGTAGTCGGGGTCGAGGCGGTCCACCTCGGCCAGCATATCCCCGACGGTGGCGGTGGTGAAGGCGCTGTAGTCGGTCAGCCCTTTCTCGCCGGTGGTGCCGTTGACGGCGGTGGCATTGACGAGCATCCAGTCGCAGAGCGCGCGCAGCTTCTCGCGATTGGCCGGCCACTCCAGCACGGCGAGAATGACGTAGACGGTGAAGTCGGTCTGCGGATAGTTGCACTGGATCTTCGGCCGATTGAGGAAGGCGTGGTGGAGGATGCGCTCCTCGATGTTACGCTGGACATCGGCGAAGGTTTCTTTGGGATTCTCCAGTTGATACTGGCGCGCTTTGTCGCGCAGGAACGCGACCAGCGCCGCGTCCTCGCGGATGGCGTCGAAGATCACGTCGTAGGCCATCACCATCGCGCGCGTTTCGCCGCAGGCGTCGTGCCAGATGGAGACGTAGCCCGTGGTATTCGCCGGGGTGTCGTGACACATCGCCTGGGTGCCGAAGTCGAATTCCGGGTAGAGGTCGGCCACGCGGTCGAGGATAATGGCGGCTTTGCGCGCGTAGACCGGATCGCCGGTGACGGCGTAGGCGGCCGCCAGCGTGTGGATGCCGCCCACCACCAGCCGCTTCCACTGGCCGTAGATGAGATAGGCGCCGTTGAACCACCAGGTGTGGCCGTCCTGCTGATAGCCGTTGCCGTCATCCACGCCAAAGGCATGCAGCGGATCGGTGGGGTCGGGGTGCTCGGTGTTGTAGAGCAGCGCGCGGTCGGCCAACGCCGGGTCGAAGACGCCGTGGCTATCCAACCCGGAGCGGTAAAAAGCTTCGAAATCGTTCTTCGGGAAGAGCTCGCCGCAGTGCGGGCACCGCGTCTTCCACGGGTGGGCCAGCGCGTCCATCAACCAGGTATACATCGGCACGTCGGTATTGCACGCCGGGCAGTAACCAGTGGACCATACCATCCACGAGCGCAGCAGCGCCGGCCCGAACATCAGCCCCCACAGCGCATCGTCGTCCATCGCGCGGAAAGGCGCCGCCGCCGCGATCAGTTTCTCGCGCAGCGCCGTGCCTGCCGCCGCCGCGCGGGCGCGCGCCAGCACGGCTGGCGGGTAAAAAGCGCTGGCGCGTTTCAGGCCTTCAGCCGGTGTCAAGTCTACGTCAAAGGTACGGGTTGTCATTGTTGGTCACCTGTTAAAAATGGGGACAGCAACGAATTTCCTCATCATGCGTAATCTGGCAACGAGTAGACTGAAAGGAAATTCGTTGCTGTCCCCATTTTTCGTATTATCCGCCCAGCAGCTCGCGGGTTTTGGCGGCGATGTCCGGGTTGGCCATGAGAGCCTCGCCGACGAGAATGGCGTCCACGCCAGCCTCTTCCAGGCGCTGGACCTGGGCGTGGGTGCTGATGCCGCTTTCGCTGACGACGATGCGGTCGTCGGGGATATTTGGCAGCAGGCGCAGGGTAGTCTCCACGTCCACGACGAAGGTGCGCAGGTCGCGGTTGTTGATGCCGATGACCGGCGCGCCGCTCTCCAGCGCGATATCCAGTTCGGCGGCGTCATGCACCTCTACCAGCGTATCCAACCCGCAGGCGGCGGCCAGGGCGAGGAAGTCACGCAATTCGGCAGGCTGCAGCGCGGCGACGATGAGCAGCACGGCGTCCGCGCGACCCACCGCCTCGACAATCTGCGCCGGGTGGATGATGAAATCCTTGCGCAGCAGCGGCAACCCCACCGCCCCGCGCACCTCGTCGAGGTAGGCGAGTTTCCCCTGGAAATACGGCTCGTCGGTGAGCACGGAAATAGCCGACGCCCCGGCGGATTCATACGCCCGCGCGATCTCCGCCGGGTGGAAATCCGCGCGGATGACGCCTTTGGACGGCGAGGCCTTCTTCACCTCGGCGATGAGCGAAATGCCGGGACGCGCCAGCGCGCGCGCGAAGCCCCGCGCCTCCGGAATAAACGCCGGCGGCTCGCAGGGCAAATTGCCCCGCGCCGCCAGCCCCGCCGCCGTATCGGCGAGAATGCGATCGAGATAAGTGCCGGTCTGTCGTGCCATGGGAAGGTTGGTTCGTCGCATGATAGGGCAATTCCTGTCGGACTCTACCTGTAAACAGCAGGAATCCCTCACCTTCCACCGAACCAATCCTATGGATACTCGTGGAACACGGAGGTGACCATGCCCGTTCGCGTTCTCGCACTGCTGCTCGTGGCGCTGTGCCTGCCCCTGTGCGCGCAGACGACGGCGCAATTGCTGCGGCAGCTCAACGACCCTGATCCGACGGTGCAGGTGGCGGCGGTGCAGGCGCTGGGGCAACAGCGCGGGCGGGAGGCGGTGGAGCCGCTGATCGCCCTCTGCCGGACGGGCAGTCCCACGCTCCGCGGGCAGGTCGCCGCCGCGCTGGGGCGCATCGGGGACAAGCGAGCGACGCCGGCGCTTTCGCGGTTGCTGCGCGACCCCTTCATCCTGGTGCGCATGGCGGCCGTGGCGGCGCTGGGCGAGTTGCGCGATCCGGAAGCCGTTCCCGCGCTTCTCGACGCGTTGCGCAATGCCGATTCGGGCATCCACGTGGACGCCATCGCCATCCTCGGCAAGCTGGGTGACGCCCGCGCCACCCCCGAACTGCTGAAGCTGCTCGACGCCCCCGACCCGGCGGTGCGGGATGCCGCGTTTGCCGCGTTGAGCGCCACCCGCGACCCCCGCGCCGCCGAGGCTTTCCTGCCCGGCCTCAAACGGGTAGAGCCGGAAATCCGGCTGGCTTCCGCGCGGGCGCTCATCCCCCTGCGGTATCCCCCCGCGCGCGAGCCGCTGCTGGCTGCGCTGCGGGATTATTCGACACCGGTGCGCGTCGCCGCCGCGGATGCGCTGAGCACGTATCGCGACCCGCGCAACGCCGACGCGCTACTGGAGGCGATGGCGGACGACGAAGACGCCGTGCGCGCCGCCTGCCTGAAGGCGCTGTTGCCCCTGTGCGACCCGCGCGTCCTTGAACCATGCCTGAAAATTCTGGACGACGCGCCCTACAACGACGACACGGCGCTGACCCTGGCCGCCGTTGACGCCGCAAGCCGCCTACGTGATGCCCGTGCGGTGCCGCTGCTGCTGCCGCTGTTGACAGATCGCCACTACCACGAACACGACGATGGTACTGGCTATACCGTCCAGGAGCATGCGTATGCCGCGCTGCGCCGCATTGGCACGCCGGCGCTCATCGCGCTGCTGGCGGAGAGCGCCGGTGACGTCGAACGCAAACGCCGCCAGCAGGCCATCCTGGCCCTGGGCCGCTGGCAGAGCCCGCGCGCGACGGCGCACCTGCTGGCGATGCTAAGCGATTCTGACTCATCAGTACAGCAAGCCGTCATCGAGGCGCTGACCATCGAGCACAGCGGACAGACGTTCTACATCCTGTGGAACCACGTCATGCCGCCGCGCGAGCGCATCGCCTTTGCCGCATCATGGCCCGCGCCGCGCGCCTGGTGCCGCGATCCGCGGTTAATCGAACGGTTGGCCGCGGATGTGGAAACCGGCAACGCCGGGATGCTGCACCCCTTGAAACGCATGGGTACGCCGCGCGCGCTGGAGGCTGTGCTGAAGGAAGCAAAGCACCCACAACCCCATCGCCGCCGGCAAGCCGCCGCCTTTCTGCAATACTTCGATGATCCGCGCGCGGCGGACGCGTTGATCACGCTGCTGCTTTCCAAAGAATCCGGCCGCGATACCGCCTGGCAGGGATTGATGAGCATGCCCGCTTCCCTGCCGCAGGCGCGCCTGGTCGCCGCGTTGACGCACAAGGACGTCCAGGTGCGCAAGTGGGTCATCGCCATCCTGGGCACGCAGCGGGACGCCCGCGCGGTGCCGGCGCTGCTGAAAGTGGTCGGCGCCGACCCGGACCCGCAGGTGCGCGAATACTGCGCGCTGGCGCTGGGGATGATCGGCGACAACCGCGCCGTGCCGGCGCTCCTCAATCGCCTGAACGATCCGGTGGAATGGGCGCGCAGCGCCGCTGCCTGGGCGCTGGGGCAGATTGGCGATCCGCGCGCGATAGAACCGCTGAAGAAGAAAGCCACCGGCGCCGACGCGCGCTTCGCCGTGCGCATCGGCCGGTCACTGGCGCAGCTTGGCGACCCCCGAGGGGCGGAACTGCTGGCGGTGGCGCTGGACTACCCCGACGGCACGGTGCGCGTCATCGCCGCCGCCTCGCTGCATGACCTGCCCGACACCGTCGCGCTGCCGCTGCTGCTGGGCCTGCTGGAGAAACACGAGGCCGAACGCTACCAGGTGTTAGTGACGCTGCAGCGAATGCGGGATCCCGCCGTGGCGGAACTGCTAATGCCACTGCTGCGCCACCAGGATGACTCTATAGCCGTGAACGCCGCCTGGGCGCTGGCGCGTATGGGCGCGGACGCGGCGCGCGAGCCGCTGGCCGCCTGCCTGGAAACCGCCGATGGCCTGCGGGTGGATGCCGTCGCCGGCGCTCTGGCCTGCCTGGGCGATGCCCGCGGCCTGCCGCGCGCGCTGGACATACTGGCCGACCCGGTCGCCGTTGACATACGCCTGGAACTGCTGCTGGCGCTGGGCGAGCGTCCGGGCGCTTTCCCGGAAGGCAGCGACGACCAAGCTTCGTTGCGCGAGGCGCTGGGGGCGCTGCTGACCGACACCGACCCGCTCATCGTCGGCCTGGCCGCCCGCGCGCTGCACCACGGCGGCGACCCGCGCGGCGCGAAGGCGCTGCTCGATCTCTTCGCCCGGGAGGACGACCCCGCGCTGCTGCGCTTTATCGTACCGTGGCTGGCGGAGACGCGCGATCCTCGCGCGGTGGCGCCGCTGCAGGCGCA
>JAKIYB010000131.1:5743-9802 GCA_022708765.1 Armatimonadota bacterium
CCTTTCCCGTGCGCCTGCAAATCGTGGAGGCGCTGGGCGTCATCGGCGACCCAACGGCGCTGCCCATGCTCGCGAATCTGTCCCAGCACCTCAATCCGCTCGTGCGCGAAGCGACCGCCCGCGGCCTGGCCAATCAAGGCGAAGCCGCCCGCCACCTGCTGACACCGCTGCAAAATGATGAGGCATCACGCGTGCGCAAGGCGGCGGAGGAGAGCCTGAAGCGGATAGATGGGCGCTGATTCTGGCGGGCGGGACTCCCAATGCCATTTAAATAAGAACTCTCGTCCGTCACGCGCGACCTCTCCCCCATCCCCTCCCCTACATGGGGAGGGGAGATTAATAGGGAAAAATGGCGATGCGGCGAGACGGGTCCACCACACAGAGCACGCGTATTTGCATGGCATTGGGCGAGACTCCGTCGAGCCGCGCGCGTAGGGGACGGATACGCGTCTTTTCATACGATTGCGCGTTGCATCCGCTCAATGGTATGTAGGGATACGACCATAGCCCCTACGCGCGCGGCTCGACAGAGTCTCGCCCTCCAGGATTACCTTCCGCTTACGGCGTCTCCACCACCAGCTCTTCCATCACGCGCTGGGGTTCGTGGACGGAGACGGCGGCTTTCACGAACTCGCGGAAGAAGGGGTGGGCGCGGTCGGGGCGGGATTTGAATTCCGGGTGGAACTGCGAGCCGATGAAGAAGGGGTGGTGAGGCAGTTCGGCGATTTCCACCAGCCGACCGTCCGGCGAAGTGCCGGAGAAGACCATCCCCGCCTGTTCGATAATCGGGCGGAAGTCGTTGTTCACTTCATAACGATGGCGGTGGCGCTCGGCGACGAGTGGTTCGTCATAACAGCGTTCGGCCAGCGTGCCGGGCGCGATGGCGCAGGGGTACAGGCCCAGTCGCATGGTGGCGCCCATGTCGCTGACGAGTTTCTGCTCGGGCATCAGGTCAATGACCAGGTGTGGCGAGGCGGGATTGAACTCCATGCTGTTGGCGTCCGCCCAGCCCACCACGTTGCGCGCGTATTCGATAACCGCGCACTGCATGCCCAGGCACAGGCCGAGGAAGGGGATGTGCTCCTCGCGGGCATACCGGATGGCCTGAATCTTGCCCTCGATGCCGCGATCGCCAAAACCGCCGGGCACCAGGATGCCGTCGCAGCGGTGCAGCAGCGCCTCAGCGCCGCGCGTCTCAATCTCTTCGGCGTCCACCCACTGGATCGTCACCGTGGCCTGATTGGCGATGCCGCCGTGCGCCAGCGCCTCATAAACGCTGATATAGGCGTCGCTGAGGCCCATATATTTGCCGACGAGGGCGATGGTCACCGCGTGCTTCGGGTGCAGCACGTGCTCCACCACCTCCTGCCAGCGCGTATGATCGGGCGCGGGATTCGGCAGGCGCAGGTGCTCCAGTACCTGCGTGGCCAGCCCCTGCTCCTCGAAGGTGAGCGGCAGCGCGTAGACGGTGGGGGTATCGGCGCTCTCGATGATGCCGCTGGTGCGCACGTCGCAGAAAAGGCCGATCTTCTCGCGCATTTCCGGCGAGAGCGGCGCCTTCGTGCGGCAGACGAGGATGTCGGGGTGGATGCCGATGTTGCGCAGGTCGCGCACGCTGTGCTGGGTGGGTTTCGTCTTCGCCTCGCCCGCCGGACCCACCTGCGGCACCAGCGTGACATGGAGATACAGCGTATTATCGTAGCCTTCGTCCTTGCGCATCTGGCGGATGGCTTCCAGGAAGGGTTGGCTTTCAATGTCGCCCACCGTACCGCCGATCTCCACGATGACCACGTCCACGCCGGTTTTCTCCGCCACCACGCGGATGCGGTCCTTGATCTCATTGGTGATGTGCGGGATCACCTGCACCGTCTGCCCCAGATAATCGCCGCGGCGCTCCTTGCGGATGACGGCGTCATACACCTTGCCGGTGGTGATGCTGGAGTCCGCGCTGAGGTTGATGTCCACGAAGCGCTCGTAGTGGCCCAGGTCCAGGTCGGTCTCGGCGCCGTCGTCGGTGACGAAGACCTCGCCGTGCTGGTGCGGGTTCATCGTGCCCGCGTCCACGTTCAGGTACGGATCAATTTTAATGATGGAGACGGTGAAGCCGCGGTCGCGCAGGAGCCGGCCGAGACATGCCGTGGTGAGCCCTTTCCCCAGAGATGAGACCACCCCGCCGGTGACGAAGACGTATTTTGCCATGCAGAAACTCCTTGCCGCTCTTGCCCGATTGCCACGAATGATAAACGCCTACGGGGAATGACACAGTGGAATCCACAGGTGCCGCAGGCCGGGGAACTCGCCTGACGTCGAGCGCCTGGGAATAACTTCTTCGCCGGAGCGGAGGCAGACTCCTCCCTGGCTGGGGAGAGAATGTGAAAAAGGGCGGGAGTTTGAAATGGGTAGATCAGTGACAGACAACGCATTACTGTGGCGGGCGATGCCAAACAGAAAGGCAATGCCGGGATAGTATGGCTGCCGGTACGCTGTTGTGAAGGGTAATGCGTAGTCATTCACAGCTTTACTGAGCATCAACGAAGGTTGCGCTATCGGGTTGGCTCGCATTCCTCCCGGTCTTCGTGTATCATATCCCCGCATTCATGCGTGAAAGGATCGTTTCATGGCTGATACCCAGCAGGTGATTTACTCGATGGTGCGGGTGGGGCGGGTGTTTCCGCCGAATCGGCAGGTGCTGCGCGATATCTCCCTCGGCTTTTACTACGGGGCGAAGATCGGCGTGCTCGGGCTGAACGGCGCGGGGAAATCCACGCTGCTGCGCATCATGGCGGGGGTGGACCAGGACTACACCGGCGAGGTGTATCTCTCCGAGGGTTACACGGTGGGGCTGCTGGAGCAGGAGCCGCGACTGGATGCCGAGAAGACGGTGAAGCAGGTGGTGGAGGAGGCGGTGCAGCCGATTGTGGACATGGTGGCGCGCTACGACGCCGTCTGCGCGGCCTTCGGCGATGACGACGCGGATATTGACGCGCTCATCGAGGAGCAGAGCAAGCTGCAGGAAGAGATTGATAAACTCGATGCGTGGAACCTGGATCAACGGCTGGAAATCGCGATGGACGCGCTGCGCTGCCCGCCGGGCGACACGCCGGTAAACGTCCTCTCCGGCGGCGAGCGGCGCCGCGTGGCGCTCTGCCGGCTGCTCCTCACCGAGCCGGACATCCTCCTGCTCGACGAGCCGACGAATCATCTGGACGCCGAGTCGGTGGCGTGGCTGGAGCGGCACCTGCAGCAGTACGCGGGCACGGTTATCGCCGTCACCCACGACCGCTACTTCCTCGATAACGTCGCCGGGTGGATTCTGGAACTCGACCGCGGCCACGGCATCCCCTGGAAGGGCAACTACTCCTCGTGGCTGGAGCAGAAGCAGGCGCGGCTGGCGCAGGAAAAGCAGGCGGAGAGCAAGCGCCAGCGCACGCTGGAACGCGAGCTGGAATGGATTCGCATGTCGCCGAAAGCGCGCCAGGCGAAGGGCAAAGCGCGCGTGACGGCCTTCGAAAACCTGCTCAGCCAGGAGTCGGAGGCGCGGCGCGAAGAGCTGGAAATCCTCATCGCCCCCGGCCCGCGGCTGGGCGACATTGTCATCAACCTGGACGGCGTGACGAAGGCCTACGGCGAGAACCTGCTCATTGACAACCTGAGCCTGATGATACCGCCGGGCAGCATCGTCGGGGTGATTGGTCCGAATGGGGCGGGGAAATCCACGCTCTTAAAACTCATCACCGGCGCGGTGGAGCCGGATGCGGGCATCATCACCATCGGACAGACGGTACAGCTCCATCGGCGGGCGGACGCTCAATACCCGCGCCTACGTCGCCAGCTTTAATTTCCAGGGCACCGACCAGCAAAAGAAGGTGAGCGATCTCTCCGGCGGCGAGCGCAACCGCGTTCACCTGGCGAAGATGCTCTCTCAGGGGGCGAATGTCATCCTCCTCGACGAGCCCACCAACGACCTGGACGTGAATACCCTGCGCGCGCTGGAAGAAGCCATCGAGGCCTTCGCCGGCTGCGCGGTGGTGGTCAGCCACGACCGCTGGTTCCTCGACC
>JAKIYB010000132.1:0-8162 GCA_022708765.1 Armatimonadota bacterium
CCTCGTCTTCCGTGTATATCGCCGCCGCGCGCTTCTTGCGAATCTCCGCGTCGGTGGGAATCGGTCCGCCGCCGCCGCCGATGCAGCCGCCCGGGCAGCCCATCACCTCGATGAACTGATACGGGCAGGTGCCGTCTTTGATCTGTTCGAGCAGCGTGCGCGCATTCATCAGCCCGTGCGCCACCGCCACCTTCAGCTTTGTGCCGTGCAGGTCTACTTCGGCTTCCTTCACGCCATCCATCCCACGCACCGGGGTGAAGTCCAGCCGGCCCAGCATCTCGCCGGTCACAATGAACGGCTGCTCGCCACGCGGCGCGGTGAGCAGAAAGTAGGCCGTGCGCAGCGCCGCTTCCATCACGCCACCGGTGGTGCCGAAAATGACGCCGGCACCGGACGCCGTGCCAAAGGCGCGGTCAAAATCTTCATCCGGCAGATTCTCGAACTTCAACCCTGAGAGTTTGATCAGGCGCGCCAGCTCGCGCGTGGTCACCACGTAGTCCACATCCTTGTAGCCGCTGTCCGTCAACTCTGGCCGCTCGACCTCGTACTTTTTCGCGGTGCAGGGCATCACCGAGACCACCACCATCTTCGCCGGGTCAATGCCGTGCTTCTCGGCGTAGTACGTCTTCAGCAGCGTGCCCAGCATCATGTGTGGCGACTTCGCGGTGGAGAGGTGATCCACCATTTCCGGGTAGAAGTGCTCCAGGTACTTCACCCAGCCCGGCGAGCAGGAGGTGATCATCGGCAGCGGAGCGTCACCCGTCGTCAGCCGGTGTACGAGTTCGCTGCCTTCCTCCATAATCGTCAGGTCGGCGGCGACGTCGGTATCGAAGACCAGGTCAAAACCGACGCGGCGCAGCGCGGCGGCGAGTTTCCCCGTCACGCGGGTGCCGGCCGGCATGCCAAACTCTTCGCCGATGGTCACGCGGATGGCCGGCGCCACCTGCACCACCACCACCTTCTCCGGGTCGTTGATGGCATCCCACACCTCTTTCAGGTTGCTCTGCTCGCGCAGCGCGCCGGTGGGGCACACCAGGATGCACTGCCCGCAGTTCACGCAGGCGGTGTTGCCCAGGTCGGTGTTGAACGCCGGGGTGATGACCGTCTGGAAGCCGCGGCTGGTGAAGTCAATCGCCGCCACCCCCTGCACCTCTTCACACACGCGCACACAGCGCCCGCAGAGGATGCACTTGTCCGGGTCGCGCACGATTGACGTGCTGCTGGCATCAATGGGAAATTCGCGGTGCGCGCCGGCATAGTGCGCCTCGCGGATGCCCAGATCCTGCGCCAGCGTCTGCAGGCCGCAACTGCCGCTGCGCACGCAGCGCAGGCACTCCTGCGGGTGGTTGGCCAGCAGTAATTCGACGATGGTTTTCCGGGCGCGCCGGGCGCGGGGGCTGTGGGTATGCACCACCTGGCCGTCCGCTGCCGGGAAGGCGCAACTTGGAACCAGGCCGCGGGCGCCCTCCACCTCCACCACGCACATGCGGCATGCGCCGGAGGGAAAAAGGTCTTCCAAATAACACAGCGTCGGGATGTCAATGCCCTGGTCACGACAGACCTGCAACAGCGTCTGCCCTGCCGGCGCCGTCACCTGCTTCCCGTTAATCGTCAGCGTAATCGTCTCGGTCATTTGTCTATCCTCACCGCAGCATGCCTTCCGACATCTCACATCTACCATCACTACTGCGCGCTCACCGCGTCGAACTTGCATACGTCCTGGCAGGCGCCGCAGTGGACGCACTTGTCCTGGTCAATAATATGCGTCTGCTTGGGTGCGCCCCAGATGGCCCCGGTCGGGCACTGGCGGGCGCATAACGTGCATCCCTTGCATTTTTCCGCCACGATGTGGAAGGTGAGCAGCGCGCGACACGCGCCAGCCGGACAGCGGCGCTCGAAGACGTGCGCCTCGTATTCGTCACGGAAGTAGCGCAGCGTCGAGAGCACCGGGTTCGGCGCCGTCTGCCCCAGCCCGCACAGCGAGGTGTCGCGGATGACCGGCGCCAGTTCTTCCAGCAGCGTCACCGACTTGAAACGCTCCACCGTCTCACGCGGCGATTCGCCGCTGGCCGGGCGCACGATACGCTCGAGGATTTCCAGCATGCGCGTGGTGCCCTCGCGACAGGGGATGCATTTTCCGCAGCTCTCGTTGCGGATGAATTCCATGAAAAAACGCGCCAGGTCCACCATGCAGGTGCGCTCGTCCATCACCACCAGCCCACCGGAACCCATCATGGCGCCCACCGCGATGAGGCTGTCGTAGTCCACCGGCGTATCCATCAACTGGTCGGGAATGCAGCCGCCGGATGGCCCGCCGATTTGTACGGCTTTGAACGGACGATCCTCCAGGATGCCGCCGCCCACCTCGAAGACCACTTCGCGCAGGGTGATGCCCATCGGCACTTCCACCAGCCCGGAGTTCTTCACCGTGCCGGTGAGGGCGAAGACCTTGGTGCCCTTGCTGCGCTCGGTGCCGATGCCGGCGAACCAGGCGCCGCCTTCGGCGACGATACTCGACACGTTGGCGAAGGTCTCCACGTTATTGATACAGGTCGGCTGGCCCCACAGGCCGCTCTGCGCGGGGTACGGCGGACGCACACGCGGCATCCCCCGCTTGCCCTCGATGGAGGCCAGCAGCGCGGTCTCTTCGCCGCAAACGAAGGCGCCGGCACCCTGCTTCAGCTTCAGGTGGAAGCTGAAGCCGCTGCCCAGAATGTTATCACCAAGCAGACCGACGCGCTCCAGTTCTTCGATGGAGTGCTCCAGCCGCTTGATTGCCAGCGGGTATTCCGCGCGACAGTAGATGTAGCCGTAGCTGGCGCCGATAGCCAGCGCGCCCAGCAGCATCCCCTCGATGACGCGGTGCGGATCGCCTTCCAACACTGAACGGTCCATGAACGCGCCCGGATCGCCTTCGTCGGCATTGCACACCAGGTATTTCGGGGTATTCGTCTGCTGGCGAGTGAGCTGCCACTTGCGCCCGGTGGGGAAGCCGCCGCCACCGCGCCCGCGCAGGCCGGACTGCAGCACGTGATCCAGCACGCTCTGCCCGTCATCGCCCGCCGCCAGCGCCTTCGCCAGCGCGGCGTAGCCGCCGCGTGCCAGGAATTCGCTCAGCGAATCCGGATCAATCAAGCCGCAATTCTTCAGCACCGTGCGCTGCTGGCGCGCCAGCACCGGCAGGTCGTAGAGATTCGGCAGCACGGCGAATTCCGGGGCGTCGGGGTGGCGATGACACCCATCGCCAGTTCGGTGGGAATGTCGTCGTTCAGCAGGTAGCGCTCAGCGATGGCCAGCGCCTTCTTCACGTCCACCCCGTCAAAGCACACGCGGGGGCGGCCGGGCTTCTTGATGTCGAGCATCGGCTCGCGGTGACAGAGGCCGAAGCAGCCGACTTCCTTCATCGCCACGTCCAGGTCATGCTCGGTGAGGAAGTCGCGCAGCGCGGGGATGACCTTGTCCATGCCGCTGGCCAGTCCGCAGGTGCCAGCACCCAGATAGATGATGGGAACCGCCAGCGTATGGTTGGCGGCGGCGCGCGCGCCGGCCAGCACTTCGGCACAGCCGGCATCCTGATGGCAAATCGGCCCCTCCCACCGGCAGCGGACGTAATCCGCACAGGGCGCGGCGGCGCTGTGCGTACAGCAACTGCAGCACGCCTCGGTTAACGCCTTCACGGTATGGTGTTCACGCAATACGGTGCTCATCGTCAATCGTCCCTTTTCACGTTTCACTCACTGGGTCCGCGGAGTTACACTCCGCCCGCCATTTACTTCTCCCGATACGGCTCCAGCATCTTTGCGACGGCGTTCGTCTTCACCGCGCCATGGAAATCTTCATCCACCATCACCACCGGGGCGATGGAGCAGGCACCAAGGCAGGCCACGGTCTCCAGGGTGAATTCACCATCCGCGGTGGTCTCGCCGGGCGTCACGCCCAGATGATCCGCCACCGCATCCAGCAACTGCTTGGAGCCGCGCACGTGGCAGGCGGTACCGCGACAGACGCGAATCGTGTGCGCGCCCACCGGCTTCAGCCGGAACTGGTTGTAAAAGGTGGCGACGCCGAACACCTTGGCCGCCGGCAGATGGAGGTGCCGGGCGATGGCGCGCAGCGCGTCCTGCGGCAGATAGCCGAATTCCTCCTGTACGGCCTGCAACAGCGGGATCAGCGCCTCGCGGCGGCCGCTGGGGAAGGTCCGCAGGATGCGCTCGACGGCACTGGCACATTCACAAACGTGGGTGGTCATCTCCGCTCCCTTATTTCGTGAAAAGTTTCACTAGTGAAATATAGTACAAATTGCATGTCGCTGTCAACAGGCTTCCCTCGCCCGGCAAGGGATTTTTTCAATATTTTCGTGAAGAGGTGAATGAGCGATACAGCCGTCACCCGGCGGGTAACGGCGCAGGCGCATAAGATCGTGAATCAAACATCCGTGGCGATTACGCCGCTTCCTCGCCATGCGCGGGGCGTCCGAACGCGCTCAGCGCGCGCCGGAGTGCTTCCGGCTCCGTCTTCGGCTCGCTGCAGCGCTGCGCCACGCACACGTAAGCCACGGCGGTTTCCCCCTCGCGCGCGGGGTATGGCGGCTTTGCATCCGGAGCGAAAGCGGCCACGAGGCGCCCGGGGCGATATGTCTCCCGCGCGGCGCGCCAGAGCGCCTGCGCGGCATCTTCCTCGAGCGCGCCGACGATGATTGCCGCCGCCGGTGGACGCAAGTGATGCGACACGGCCAGCCCGTAGGCCGCAGCGTAGACGCCGTAATGCGGCGCCTCCGCGGCGAAGGCTTCCAGCGTGCGCCGCGCGTAATCGCGGTACCGCTCGTCGTGGGTGAGCAACCAGGCGCGATCCAGGGTTATCGCGAGCACGGCATTAGGCGCGGGCGTGGGCAAATCGTCAATGGTCTTCCGCCGCGAGGTCAGGAACGCCGCCTCCACCCCACTCCGGTCCGCCGCCACGTCGAAGAAACCGCCGGTATCGTCGTCCCAGTACCGCGCGATGCACAGGTCGAGCAACCGCAAGGCGGCCTCAAGCTGCGCGCGCTGGCCACCACAGCCGAACGCTTCCAGCAGAGCCTTCGCCGCGTAAGCCTGGTCCTCCAGCAATCCTGGCAGCCGCGCGCCGTCCTCGGCATGGAACTGATGGTAGATGCCCTGGTCGGGGTCGTAAGCGTCGCGCAGCAGCGTGTCGGCGGCGCGAAGGGCGACGCTCAACGCCTCATCATGTTCGAGCAGCGTGCCGGCTTCCAGCAGTGCCGAAATCAACAGCGCGTTCCAGCCGGCGTATTTGCTGGTATCCACCGCGGGCGTCTTCCGCTGCCCGCGCGCCCGCAGCAGCGCCGCCTTGCCGCTGGCGATGCGTGCCCGCACCGTCTCCAACGGCAGTTCCAGGTCGTCCACCAGTTCCTCCGGCGTGCGCATCACCCGCAACACGTTCCGATGGTGCTCGGGCATGTTGCCGCGTGGCGTCACTCCGTAATACGGTACGAGTACCTTCACCTCATCGGCAGATAAGGCGTCCAGGAATTCCGCCTGTGACCAGGTCCAGTAGTCGCCGTCGTCATGCAAGCTGTAATCGGCATCCTGTGACGCGTAGAAACCGCCGCGCTGATGATCCGTCAACTCGCGCAGGATGAAGCCCAGCGTCCCGCGCGCCGCCTCACGCAGTAACGAATCATCGAAGGCACGGCAAGCATGCGTCAGGTTCTCCAGCATGAGCGCATTGTCGGACGCAAGCTTTTCAAAGTGCGGGATGCTCCAACCGGCATCGGTCGCATACCGATGCCAGCCGCCGCCGAGTTGGTCATGAATGCCACCCCATACCATCTCGCGCAGCGTCTTTACAACCACGACACGCCAGAACTCCTCCCCGGTCACGTCCCACCCGAGCAGTGCCAGTTCGATAGCCGCCGGGTGGGGGAATTTCGGCCCACCGCGCTCGAACCCACCCTGGTCGCGGTTGAAATGGGTGCGCAGCGCGCGCAGAATCTTCGCCGGCAACTCGTCGCTCAGCCCGGCGGAGGGGATGCCCTCGCGCTCCTCGGCGCGCGCGCGCAGCGATTGCGCCACTTCCTCCAATTCGTGACGGCGATGTTTATACACGTGCGCCAGCCGCGGCAGCAGCGTCAGGAATCCGGTGCGCCCGGCAATATCTTCCGGCGGAAAGTAGGTGCCGCCGTAGAAGGGCACGCCATCGGGGTCGAGAAACGCGGTCAGCGGCCAGCCGCCGTGCCCGGTGAGGAGTTGGATCGCCGTCTGATACCGCGCATCAATGTCTGGCCGTTCATCACGGTCCACCTTCACGGGGATGAAGTGCTCATTGATGAGGGTGGCGATCTCCGGGTTCTCATAGCTCTCGCGGTCAATAACATGGCACCAATGGCACCAAGCGGCGCCGATGTCGAGAAGTACCGGCTTCTCCTGTCGCCGCGCTTCCGCGAACGCTTCCGGGGTGAATTCGTACCATCCCACGGGCTGGTAGGCCGCTTCGCGCAGGTACGCGCTCCGCGCGTTAATCAGCCGGTTCGGCCGCCGGTCAAACTCGTCATACAGTGCCATTGCCCATCCTCCCGTGGTGGAGACTCAGGGCTACTATACCCCGCGGGACGGATCGCTACGGCAGAATCGTCGCACAGTGATGTCACCCCTGCGCCGACACCGGCATGACGGGGGACGGTTCCGCGCAGACATCATCAGGCACGAGCATGGTGCCGATGCCGCCGTCCGTGAAGAGCTCCACGAGGATGCCGTGCGGCTGACGGCCGTCCACGATATGGCAGCGCCCCACCCCACGGTGGAGGGCGTCCAAGCAGGCCTCGATCTTCGGGATCATGCCCCCGCCGATCTGCCGCGTCTCGATGAGCGTGGCGGCATCGCTGACGGTGAGCGAAGAAACGAGGCTGGCGGGATCGTTAACGTCCAGTAGCACGCCCGGTACGTCGGTGAGCAGGATGAGCTTATCCGCCTTCAACTCGCCGGCGATGGCGGCGGCGGCAGTGTCGGCGTTGATATTGTAGCTTTGTTCGTTATCATCAAAACCGATGGGAGCGATGACCGGCAGATAGCCGCTGGCGATAAGGTCACGAATAATGCGCGGATTCACCTCCGCCACCTCGCCGACGAAGCCAATATCCACGCCATCTGGCATCATCTTGGTGACGCGCAGCATGTGGCCGTCCTTGCCGCAGAGTCCTACGGCGTTGCCACCAAAACCGTTGATATCTTTCACGATGCTTTTATTCGTCAATCCCGCGAGCACCATCTCGACGACATCCATCATGGCGGCGTCGGTGACGCGGTAGCCGTTAACTTTTGTCGTCTCCATGCCCAGGCGCGACACCATCGCGTTGATTTCCGGCCCGCCGCCATGCACGAGAATAGGATTGAGACCGACCAGCCGCAGCAGCACGACGTCCTTCAGTACCTTGGTGCGGACGGCTGGATCGGTCATTGCCGCCCCGCCGTACTTAATAACGACGGTGGCGTCGCGATGCCGCTGCAGGTAGGGCAGCGTTTCGGCGATAGTTTGCGCGCGTTCATACAGCGTTTGCATTATCTCGCTCCCGGTTCCGTGTCGAAGATCTCCGGCATCTGCGTCCGCGCATCGGTGCGCGCGCGGGCCAACTGCGCCGCCGTCAGGCCGCGCGCCTCGCGCAGATCAACGCCCGTCAGTTCCGCGTCCTCCAGGTTGGCGCCGTTAAAGATCGTCCGCGCCACGCGCGTGCCGCGCAGCGATGCCTGCCGCAGGTTAGTCCCCAGCAGGCTGGCGCGCGTCATCCAGGCGCCGTCAAAGCAGGCCTGCTGGCAGGCGGCGTATTCCAGATGGCAGGCGCCCAGCGCCGCGCCTTCCAGATGCGCGCCGTTCAGCGCGCAGCGCTCCAGGTGCGCGCCGACGAGATTCGCGCCGCGCAAGTCCAGGCGATTCAAGTCGAGCCGCAAGTCCTTCCCGAACTCATGCATTCGAGCGCGGCGACCCAGCACATCAAGCACCGCCTGCAATTCGGCATGCGCCTCCAGCGCCGGTGGTGCCGCCGGATCCTCCCAGGTCGCTCGCTCATGCAGAAAATCGCAGAAAAACTCCATCACCGGCCAGTGCGCGTCGGGTGAATCATGCGCTACCCGCTCCAGCGTGTGGACCGCGCCGATGCGCAGCGCCACGCTCGG
>JAKIYB010000132.1:8313-9799 GCA_022708765.1 Armatimonadota bacterium
CCGCCTGGCCCTCGCCCTCCGATAGCCGCAAGTCTATCAACACCTCATCCGCCCGCATTGCCGCGGACGCAAAGCCCGCATCGAATTCCACCGGCTGCCCGTCGCGCACGACGGGAAGGCCGGCGAGATCCAGGCTCACGCGCGCGGGATCGAAGGCAACGCCCGCGCGTCCCGCGGCGGCCAGCACCCGCCCCCAGTTTGGGTCATTGCCGAACAGCGCGGTCTTCACCAGCGGGGAGTTGGCAATGGTCTTCGCGATGGCCGCGGCGCCGGCGTGATCGGCGGCGCCGCGCACGCGCACTTCCACCAACTTGGTGGCGCCCTCGCCGTCACGGGCAATCGCCTTCGCCAGCGTCGTGGCGACCTGGCACAAGCCCTGCTCGAAGCGTGCGAAGTCCTCTGTTCCCTGCTCCAGGCGAATGCCGGTCACTCCACTCGCCAGCAACAGCACGGTGTCATTCGTGCTGGTGTCGCCATCCACGGTGACGCGGTTGAAAGACCTGTTCACCGCGTTGCGCAGCGCCACCGCCAGTATGTCCGGCTGAACCTGCGCGTCAGTGGTGATGACGCCCAGCATCGTCGCCATATTCGGCGCGATCATACCGGAGCCTTTGGCCATGCCGCCGATGCTGATGGCGCCCTGCTCGGTCTCCACGATCACCGCCGCCTCTTTCGGGCGCGTGTCGGTGGTCATGATGGCGCGGGCGGCAAGGGGGCCGTTCGCGGGCGATAGGCTACGCGCGGCTTCCGCGATGCCGGCGCTGATCTTCTCCATGGGCAACTGCCGTCCGATCACGCCAGTGGAGCAGACAAGCACGAGTTCCTCCGGCAAGCCGGTGGCTCGCGCTACGTCGGCGGCCATCTGCACGCAGCGGCGCATGCCTTCGTCTCCGGTGCAGGCATTGGCAATGCCGCTGTTGATGACGATGGCCTGCGCGCGTCCGGTGCGTACCTGTTTCGCGCTATAAAGCACCGGCGCCGCCTTCACCACATTGGTTGTAAAAACGCCGGCGGCGGAAGCGACGCGGTCCGCGGTCAGCAGCATCAGATCGAGACCTTCCCTTTTCAGGCCGCACGCCACCCCGGCGGCACGAAAGCCCCGCGGAACGGTAATACCCCCCTCGATGGGGATGGTCGGTGTTTGCTCGGTCATGATTGTGTCCTTTACGGATAGACGGCCGGCCGATCAAGGCCGGTGGCTTCATCCAGGCCACAGAGAAGGTTCATATTCTGCACCGCCTGCCCGGACATCCCTTTACCCAGGTTGTCAATGGCGGCGAGGGCAACCACGCGTCCGGTACGGGCGTCTACCCGCGCGGTGACGAACGCGCGATTGGAACCGGCGCACCATTTCGTGTGCGGCAGCGTCGTCTCATCCAGCACGGTGACAAAGCGCGAACTGGCATACGTGTGGCGATAGATCGCCAGCACCTCGTCCGTCGCGCAGGCGCGCGTCAGCGGCCCGTAAGCGGTGGTGAAGATGCCC
>JAKIYB010000133.1:0-9362 GCA_022708765.1 Armatimonadota bacterium
TGCAGCGGCAGGTTGTGCGGCTGCGCGGTGCTGTAGCCGCGATCCAGCGCCATCCCCTGCTCGCGCGCGGTGCTGGATGGGCGGTACTGTGGGAAGACGGCGCGGATGGAGCCGATGCCCCACCCCTGCACCGGGCGTTCGCCGAAAGCGCGCGCCGCGCCGGTCATATAGACGATGCGCGTGCCGACGGTCGCGTCCTCCATGTTGACCATGGAGGCAACGCGCTGGCGCACGGTTGGCACGCTGACGATGATGGCGACGACCAGGATGGCCCCCGCGAGCAGCACTCCCCAGGCCGCACGCGTGAATGCGCGGTACTGGCCGGGCACTTTGCCGATCATCCACAGGAAGACGGGGATGGTGACCGCCAGGCCCACCCACGCCGCGCGTGCCTGGGTGAGCAGCAGCGCGGACAGCATCACCAGCACCGCGCCCAGCAGTGCCGCCCGGCGCTTCGGGCATGCCGCCGCCAGCGCCGCGCCCACCCCAAGCGGGATGAGCATGGCCAGGTAGGTGCCGGTGAACATGGAATTACCGAGCGTGGCAACCAGCCGGATGCCGGAAAAGGCGGGATTCAAGCCCGGGTAGTCCGGAAGGTGCAGCGCAACCGCCAGAAAGTCCGCCAGGCCGATGACCGCCACCAGCCCGCCAACGAGCACGGCGACGGCAACGGCGCGCTCCACCTCGACGAGCGAGCGCAGGAAGTGTTTCGCGCCGACGTAAAGTAGCACCATCGTCACCACGTAGAGCAGGCCGTCATGATTCCAGAGCGGCCCCCAGAGCGAGATGGCGGGATAGGCGCCGGCGATGGCGGAGATGAGCACGGCCAGCATGAACAGGCCAACAGGCAGGTCGAGACGGTGCCATCGCCAGATGAAGCGCCCGCGTCGCGCCCAGGAGAGCACCAGCAGCGCCGCCAGTACGCCGGCAATCGCGAGCAACAGCAGCCGGCGCGGGGTGTCCAGCGCGTTGATCAGTCCCATGCGCGGCGGCAGCACCAACAGCGGCGTCACTCCAATGGCCAGCAGCACGAGCGCGCGGCCCAATCGCGCCAGCGGCGGCGGCATCGCTGGGAGCGCGTCATCAGGCGACGAGGTCACGGACTCACGCGTTTTCTGTGTAATGGGCATACCGTTCTATCATTTCACCAGACAGGGTTGGCTTCCCTGCAGTGCTTCACAGGGATATGGGTGTATCCGCGCTATCTTTCCCCGTGGGCGAACGTCTCACACCCTGCAATAGCAGGCCGTTGCCTGAAATTCAGCAAATAAAGTTATCTTTATAAATGTTTCGAGAGATAATATAGTATAATCAATCTGGTTAGTAGTTGTCTAAATCATTCAAAGACTCTCGGTTTGAAACAGTACCGGAGGAATCAAATGGGCACTTTATCAGCGAAAGAGATGATACTGGGAAGTATTATCATCGCGGTTCTGTTGCTGATCGCGCTCATCTGGTTCATCAGGACAGGAACCTTTGATGGACGAGTGGCGCCAGACGCCTGGCTGGACGAACAACAAGCGCCCGCACTGCAAGACTATATGAAAAATAACGAGCATGGCGATAATTCCCATAAATAGAGATTACGCCAGGTCGCCCCACAGGTATTGTGCCAGCGTCACCGCCGCGATACTCGCCGTCTCCGCCCGCAGCACCCGGCCGCCCAGGTGTATGGGCCGCGCGCCGGCGGCGCGCAGCAGCGCGGCTTCCTCGTCCGTCCAACCGCCTTCCGGTCCGACATAGAGCGTGACGGCATCGAGGCGCGGATGTGCGGCGGCGATCTCCGGCAGCGCATGGCCCTCGCGCTCGTGCAGCAGCAAGGCCAGACCTTCCGGCGGCGGGCCGGGCAGCGGTGCGGGCGGCAGCACCCGTAGCGGAATGCTGCGCTCGCATTGTTCGGCGGAAGCTTCGGCGATGCGCGACCAGCGTTCGGCGCGCTCGCGGGCCTGCGCCGCCGTCCAGCGCGGCACGCTGCGCGCGGCGAACAGCGGCGCCAGCGCGTGCGCGCCCAACTCGCTGGCCTTCTGCACCACCAGTTCCATCTTCTCGCCTTTCAATACCGCCTGGCAGAGGGTGATGCGGCAGGGAGACACTCCGGCGGGCGGCTCCTCGGCCAATATGCGGGCAGTGACGGCCGACGCTGTCACCTTCATCACCTCGGCGCGCAGTACGCGGCCGTCGGGCAGCACGGCGCGCAATTGCTCGCCCGCCGCTACCCGCCGCACCCGCGCCAGATGGTGCGCGCGCGCCCCGCCGATCATCAGCGTGTCACCGAGCGACTCGTCTGGAGTGATGAAGAGGAATGTTGCCGGCATACCGGTTGAGATTGTAGTCGCCAACGGGAAGTCCTGTAAAGCGCGGGATTGCGCGAAGCAAGGCATCTGAGCGATATTGGTAAGGCTACGGCAGGATTTATGGCGCGGTGGTTCCCGTGCGCCCAGGAGGTTGAGCGATATGTCCCGATTCCCGGCGCTTCTAGTCGCGCTGGCACTGGTGATGGGGTTGGCGCAGGCGCTGACCATCACGCGCGTCATTCAGAAACCCGACGGCACGCCCGCCGCCGGGGCGACGGTGATTGCCCGCGCGCTCACCGCCGACGGCGCGCTGAAAGAGGAACGGCGGGTGACCGCCGACGCCCGCGGGGTGATCGCCGTCGAGATGGCGGAGGAGACATCGCCGCTCTTCGGCTTCCGCGCCGGCTACCTGCTCATCATCGTGCCGGGCTGCGCGGTGACGCTGGCGGAGTTGTCTCCCACCGAGAGCGCGCGTCCCGGTCGTCCCGATATCCTTCGCCTCTTTCCCGCGTATCGGTTGCGGGGTACGGTGCGGACCGCGGCCGGCACGCCGGTCGCCGGCGCCGCGGTGACGGTGCATATGCTCGGTCCCAATGCCTCGCTCGGGTTCCAGACGTGCCTGGTCAATGACCCGTCGGCGCGTCTCACTACCCCGGCGCTGACGGCAGTGAGCGGCCCTGACGGCGTATTTCTCCTTCCCGGCCTGGTTATCGCGCGACCAGAGATCTATCGGCGCGATGGCGGTGAGGCGATTCCCATTTCTGTCTCGGCGCGCGTGGCTGGCGCCGAGGGTGCGCTGGCGGGCGAGTCGTCCCTGACCTTCAATCCCGGACCGTTGCGCCCGGGCGATCGCGTGCGTGACAACCGCATCATCGTGCAGCCGACGCTGGTGTTGCGCGGCAAAGTGCTGCATGCCGTTACCGGCCTGCCGGTGGCGGGAGCCTCGGTACGGTTATCCGCTCCGCTGGATCTCATCGAAAGCCGCCCGCCGGAGGTGACGAAGGAGGACGGCGCGTTTGAATGCCTCGATGTGCCCGCCGACGCGCGCATCTTCGCGGTAGCGACACACCCGCAGCTTGCCTCCGCCTGGCTGCGCCTCACCGAATCGGCGGAAGGCGAGGAGCGTCCGCGGCTGAACGAGCAGACGACGCTACTGCTGCGCCCGCTGGTGAAGGTGAGCGGCGTGCTACTGGATCCGGTAACCCGTCGCCCGCCCGCGGCACCCGTCACCGTCATCGCCACCTACGATGAAGGGTATCACGACGGCGCTATCTCCGTCGGCCGCGCCAGCGCCGTGGTGCGCACCGGCGCGGATGGCGCCTTCTCATTCACCACGGCCATCGGCGGGAATACCCTCTATGCCACCGGACCGGGCTATCGTTCCGCGGCGGGCCTGTTGGCGGTGGGCGTGCCGCAAAGCGGCCTGGAGGGCGTCTCCATTCCGCTGGCGCGCGAGCGCGGCCTCCTCTGCCGGCTGGTCACGGATACATTGACCGGCCTTACCGTCCAGGCGCGCCTTCCGGGCGCGGACCGCAACCTTGGCGGCGTGCCCAGCGTGAAGGCGGACGGCTGGTGGTTCTACCCGCTGGAAGAGGGGATGACCGTGGAGGCGCGCGTGCTGCGCTACGGCATGCCGGTCACCCCGTGGACGACGCTCGCGGTGGATGACGCGGACTGGCCTGTGAGTATCGAAGTGCCGTAGCGCGTCTGTTACCTCAGGATGCACACCCCTCGCTGCTGGCCGGCGGCTAGGTACCCCCGTGACGGCGCAGGTGGGCGACCAGTCGGCGGACTGTTGCGATGGTATGGTCAATGTCCTCGGTGGTCGTGCCGCGGCCCAGCGAGAAGCGCACCGCCTCGCGGGCGCGTATGCGGTCGCAGCCCAGCGCCTGGATCACATGCGACGGTTCTACCGCGCCCGCCGCGCAGGCCGCGCCGGTGCCAGCGGCGATGCCCTCCAGGTCCAGCGCCAGCACCAGCGTCTCCCCGGCCACCCCGGCGAAAGCGACGTTGGCATTGTTTGCCAGTCGCCGGGCATGCGACCCATGCAGTCGGCTGTCCGGGATGGCGAGCAGGCCGTCCAGCAGGCGGTCGCGCAGCGTGCGCAGGCGAATGATTTCATTCGTGTCGGGTAAGTGGCGAACCACTTCAGCGAAGCCGACGATGCCGGCCACGTTTTCCGTGCCCGCCCGGCGCTCATGCTCCTGCCCGCCGCCGTCCAGCAGCGGCTGCAGGCGTGTGCCGCTTCGCGCGTACAGCGCGCCGACGCCTTTCGGACCGTAGAGTTTGTGCGCGGAGATGGTGAGCAGATCCACCGACAGGTCGCGCGCGCGCGGCGGCAGTTCGCCCGCGGCCTGGACGGCGTCGGTGTGGAAGACGACACGGCGCGCGCGGCACAGCCGCCCGATCTCCGCGATGGGCTGGATAGTGCCGATCTCATTATTCGCCATCATCACTGAGACGAGGATTGTCTCCGCGGTGAGGGCCGCCGCCACTTGATCGGAGGAAATCAGACCGTCATGGTCGGGCGACAGGTAGGTGATCTGAAAACCCTCGCGCGCCAGCGCCGCGCAGCTTTCCAGCACGGCATGGTGCTCAAAGGCGGTGGTGATGATGTGCGTGCCCCGGCTCCGCAACGCCCGCGCGGCGCCTTTCAGCGCGAGGTTGTCGCTCTCCGTGCCACCCGAGGTGAAGATGACTTCACTGATCGCGCAGCCCAGCCAGTCGGCGACGGTGTCGCGCGCGGCGTCCAGCGCCGCCCGCGCCGCGCGCCCCGCCGCGTGCAGGCTGGATGGATTGCCAAACGCCTCCCGTGCGAACGGTACCATCACTGCCTCCGCCCGCGGGTCCAGCGGCGTAGTCGCCGCGTTATCCAGATAAATCACGGTTACAGACTCTCCCGCGTGTATTATACCGAGAAATGCGCGCTTGGCCGATAGATACTCTGACGCGAGGCAAGTGCGCTGAGATGAGCGTATGACTCCCTGGCGTTTCAACGCCGTTTTGCCATACAATCCTGCCGCCCGGTGTTGGCACTGGCGCTTCCGGGTACGGTGAAAATGGACACCAGCAGGCCCAAAACAGGGGTTGCGGGAAAAAAAGTCAGGGGTAGAGAAGGAAATTTGCAGGAAAAAACGACGGAAGCACAAAAAAGCCTTGACGCTTGCCTGTCCCACTCTCTATAATTTCCCTGTGATTCGAAGTGAGGGATCACATGCGTGCAGCTTCCCCGAGTGTCGTAAAGAGGACGGTATTCCCCTTTGTCAGAGCGGGCTTTCGGGCCATCCCTGACCAGTCACGCGGTTCACACGGGAACCTTGGGTAGAATTGGAGGGCGATTCTATGCAGCTGCCGGCTCGCGGACACTTCATGAACTTCCACGGGATGGGAGATGAAGAGGTCGTCGTATACGCCAAGGAGGGGTGCCAGCAGGCCACTGAACACCTCCTGTGCAAATATCGCGGCATCGTCGAAGGCAAGGCCCGCTCCTACTTCCTTGTCGGCGCGGACCATGAAGACATTGTGCAGGAAGGGATGATCGGACTCTTTAAGGCGATCCGCGATTTTCGCGGGGATCGCATGCTTCCGTTCCGCGCCTTCGCGGAATTGTGCATCAGCCGCCAGATCTTCACCGCCATCAAAGCCGCCACGCGTCAGAAGCACATCCCGCTGAACTCCTATGTCAGCCTGCACGCCAGCCTCTTCGATGCGGACTCCGACCGCACGCTGATGGACACCCTGGCGGAAACCGCCACCAGCGACCCCGAAGAAGTGGTTATCACCCAGCAGTTCTCCGACGACCTGCGCAAGCGCATTAAGCGCGAGCTCTCCAGCCTGGAAAGCGCCGTGCTGCGCAGCCACCTGGAAGGCAAGTCCTACCAGGAAATCGCCGTGGAGCTGAACCGTCGTGTGAAATCCATTGACAACGCCCTGCAGCGCGCCAAACGCAAAATCGGCAAGTCGTTGCGCAGCATGATGGTGATGGCGTAAACGAGGTTTGCGTTTCAGAGTTGATGAAACCGCCGCATGCGCGCGCATGCGGCGGTTTTGTTCCTCGGTCTTTAGTTCTTCACGTGGTCGCATGCCACCAGTATCTACTCAAGCGTCTTGTCGGGAATGCCCCGTCCGCCCGTACCTGTTACCGCGCTGCCGGCCCCGCGCGATAGTGCCGCTCCACGTGTTCGGGCGGCAGGGGGCGGTCATGGATGGCCACCAGGTAGAAGGTGCCCAGGTAGCCGTGCGCGCCGGTGGTGGTATTGCCGAGAAGCAGCGGAGCAGCCAGATCCCAGTCGGCTTCGTTCCAGGCGGCGGCGCGGGTGGCGATGAGCTGCCCATCGCGATAGCAGCAGGTCGTCGTGCCGTCCCAGGTGAGCACCCAGTGGTGCAGGTTCGTGCGGAAATGCGGGCCGATGAGGAAATTCCGCGCGTCCTCCATCGCCAGCCGATGACCGCGCGGCGTGTGGAAGAGCGTGTAGGAGTGATGCGCCAGCGCGAAGTTCGGCTGATTCGCGGCGCCTTCCCAGCTCAAGATATTCCCCGTCCAGACGTGCATGGGCGGCGGGTAGAGCGACTCGGTAGAGAGCCATAGCTCCAGCGTGCACTTTCGGTCGAAGGCAATCGTCGCGAGCTTCTCGCCCGCGGCGGCTCGCAGCGCCGGCCCGCCATGATAGGACAACCCGCGTCCCGGCAGCCACGCGGTGTTGCCATTGGCGGGGATGGCCAGATTGGCGGCGGGTTTGGCGGCGCCGCGGTCATGCACTACCGATCCGCTCCCTTCGTCGAAACGGTACAGCAGCAGCGTATGGCGGTCGTCGCGGCCGACCTCGGGGGTGAAGACGGGCGCGAAGAAGTGGAAACTCGGTGAGTGCTGCTCGCCAGCCACCGCGTTGACCTGGTACCAAAAGTCGCCCGGTGCTGTCGGAGTGAAAGTCAGACGCCCGTCTCGCGCCGTTGGCGCGGCCGCGCCTTCCGGCGCCTGGCGCGTCTCCACGCGCAGCGTCACCGGCGCGCCGCTGGTGGCGCAGCGGTTCGGGAAGTCGAGGGAATAGGTCGTCCCAATGTCGAACCACTCGGGGTACCACGGGTCGTCGAGCATCACTTGCGGCATCGCGCGCGATGCCGGTGGATTGGCGAAGAGCAGGCGCGCCCGCGCCAGCATGATGCCGTTATTCGTTGTCCACACCGCGGGCACGCCGCCTTCCAGCGGCTCAGGATCCGTGTAGCGAATGACCGGCGTGCCTTCCACCCAGACCTCGATGGTGGCGCCGCGTTTGCGCAGTTCTACCTCATACCAGGCCTGATGGCCGGCGTTTGTATACGGCCAGCCGGTGAAGACGTTCTCGCGCGCGCCGATCTCTACCCCGTTCCGCAGCAGCACGGCGCGGCGGGTTGGGCGGCCGGCGGCATCGGGTGCGCCGCAGACGGCGGTGTAGCCGACGCGCGGGTCTACGCCGTCGCCGCAGATGGTGACGTTCATATCGCGGTAGTGCTGCTCCAGGTAGATGTGCGTCTCGCGCGGGTATTCCATCTTCGGCGCGAGGTAGGCCTGGAAGGTCTGATCGCCGGTGAAGCGCTGCTTGTGCCAGAGCACGGCATCACCGCGGCTCCACCCGCCAAAGAAGGACCACTGTGGGGCGCATGCCCAGCGGATGCTGGGTGCCCAGGCGCCGTCGGCGATCCAGTCCACCGGCGCTTCGGCGAAGGTGTAGTCCAATACGTTACGTCCCAGCACGATGGGATCGTCAATACGGCTGTAGCAACCCTCGGCGTGATAGGCGGGGCGCAGACCGGCCGCCGGCGCGCCCAGCTTCGCCTGGACGAGGGTCTGCCCGTCAATCTCAAGCCTCAGCGCCCCGCGCTCGCGCCAGAAGCGCACGTTATAGCGTTCATCAGGCGGCAGCGTCAGTCCGGTGGTGGCGGCCAGCTCTTTCTCGCCGTGCAGGATGGCGTAGCGCGCGTTGCCGGTCTCGTTCGGCTCGATGACCGCGCGGTAGCCGGTGGTGGTTTGCGCGCCGTCGGTGTTCAGCGCCAGCCACAGCCGCCCGGTGCCCGCCGTGGGCGTGACCACCAGTGACAGCCGGTGATCGCCAAAAAATTCCTGGCGGTGAATGAACTCGCCGTTGCCGGCCGCGCGCCAGTCGCTGCGCAGCGTCCACTCGGAAGAGGCGGTACGGTCGTTCTTCATGCGCTGGTTCACGCCGACCTGCTGCTCTTCATACAGCAGATCGGTATTCAGCGCCCGACCATAAACGGTGACATCGTCGAAGGTGACCGCGCCGTCACCCGCCGCGAACAGGCCGGCACCACCCCGCCAGGGCGTGAGGTTGCGCAGCGCGAGGCGCTCCTGTCCGTCTACCAGCACGCGCACCTCGCCCAAACTGGACACTACCGCGAGGCGCGCCCACTGGCCGGGAATGCAGCCGCCCGGCACGCTCTTCAGCAGCGAGAGCCGGCCGTCGCGCAGCGCGTAGAGGCCCAGCGCGTTGCCGCCCGCGCCGCGGTCGGCGGCGGAACTCCAGCGCACCAGCAAGCCGTGCCCCGGCGCCGCCAGGTTCACCGCCAGCCCCACGGACGCGGCGTCACGCGGGCATACGGCGGCGGAGACGGTGTAGTCTTCCCAGGTGGCGTCACCAGTGGTGCAGAGGGCGTATTTATTCGCGCCCGGTTTCGCGCGTCCCGTCCAGGCGAAGGGGTTTTGCGCGAAGATAGCATTGGTAAAGCGCTGGGCGTCGCCGCGCGGATCCTCATCCCACACCGAGGCCAGGCGCCAGTCGCCGCTGTGTATGGCCCATTCGCCCGGCTCCTCTTTGGCGCGCATAAAATTGTCGGCGAAACTGACCGGCTCCAGCCGCTGGATGGTCGCGGCCGTCACCGTCCAGCCGCGATCAGCGGCGATGCCCGCCAGTGCGCCCCCCGCGCGGGGGACGGCGCCGTGATACAACAGCGTCTCACCCATGCGCAGCCCGAGCATCGTCCCGCGGCGATGCACGGTCAGCGTCAGTGGCGTGCCCGGCTTCACCAGCGCCTTTGCCGTGCCCGCCAGCGCCCGCTTTCCGCCCGATACCGCTT
>JAKIYB010000133.1:9372-9723 GCA_022708765.1 Armatimonadota bacterium
GTGAGCGTCAGGCGGGTGCAGTCGCCGGCTCCGCGCCAGTCCAGCAGCAGCGTCACCGTTGCCTTTGATGACAACCGCGACGACGGCGCCAGGATAACCCGGCAGTCATACGCGTCGGTATCCAGCTCATCGCTGAACGCGCCCGGCGGCTCCGCCGCGCGTCCCACCGCCGCCAGCAGCAGCACCGTGATAACCAGCAGTCCGCGCAGGACCGCACTGATTCGCCATGCCCCTCCGATACTCCACATGGTTCGCTTAGACACGGCAGCGGGGAGAAAGTTTATCCGGCCGTGACTTCATCACCATCCGTTGTCGTCATCGCTCGCAGCTCCGGCAGCGCGCGGGTGATGA
>JAKIYB010000134.1 GCA_022708765.1 Armatimonadota bacterium
TGCCGTGACGCGACAGGATACTCTGACGGTGTGCCAGCCGATCCCATTGACAGTCCGTGAAGGTGGTGATAGTATGGCTAAAGAAGCGCTTCCGGAAGGGAGCGTCTTCCGATTCACTTCACGTCGAAAGGAGCGTTCTCATGTCATCAGCCCGTTCGTCTTCCCGGGTAATTCGCGTTCCCGGCTTCACGCTCATCGAGTTGCTGGTGGTAATCGCCATTATCGCCATCCTCGCCGCCATCCTCTTTCCCGTCTTTGCCAAAGCGCGGGAGAAAGCCCGGCAAAACTCCTGCATCAACAATCAGCGGCAGATTGCTCTTGCCGTGACGATGTATGTGCAGGACAACGAAGAAACGTTCTTCCCGGCACCGGCCGCGGGCGCCTGGTCGCAGTATCTGGCCAGCTACAACGAGCCGACGATCTATGACTGCCCCACGCAGACCGGTAAAGGGAAAAACACCGCCCCGGAATATGGCTTTAGCGATGCGCTCTACGGCATCGCGCTGGGCGACGTGCAGAAACCATCCGCGACGCTGCTGACCGCGGATATCACGAAAACGGCGATGACCGGCACCTATGCGCTGGTCGCCGTGGATACCGACCTGTCCGACCGGCATAACAGCGGTACCGTGCTAACCTGCGTGGACGGCCACGTGGCGGCGGAAAGTTTCAACAAGGTGACGACCAGCAAAAGCGCCGTCCTGCTGCTGCGCGGATACGATTTCCTGCCCATCATGACCAGCCTCATCGGTGAAGTGCCCGGGGTTGGCGCGGGTGCCTTCCAGGCCTCGGACGCCTTTGTACGCAGCGCCGCCCTCACCATGCCGACCGGCGCGTATCGCGCCAGCGGCGGCGACCCCAGCCCGGATATTATGGTCGAATTCGACCTTGACTGTACCGCGCGCGGCTACTTCTGTAAAACCACCAATGCTCCGGAATATTTGGCCTGGGGACTGAGCATCTACGACAACAGCGGCGCGCCGAGTAACAGCACTCTCGGATATTTCGTGCCCCCCTCTCTTCCCGGCGTACAGATCGCATTCCGCACCAATGGCGGTCCCTCTGATGCCGGTACCTGCAAGGCGGGCACCAGCCAGACGCGCCTGTCGGCCTATTCCGGTGGGCAGTCGGCGCTCTCATCGGAAGCCCCCGTGACATATAAAGATATCGCGCAGGTGAACTGGACGCCGGTCACGCCCATGCCGACCTATCACGTGAAGCTCTACGTGCTGAACGGGAAAAATCTGTATGCGATGATCTCCGGCGGTGCCGAAACAGCCGTCGCCGCCACGCTGGATATCACCGGCGTCAACACAAATCCGACAATGTACCTGTACGGCAAAGGCCGGACGAACTGTCGCTGCGAGCCAGCGTCATCGAATATCAGGTTCTACACACGGTAAGCATCGCGGCGCTCACTCTGCGCACAGCCGCTCCGGGAGGGCCATCTCCCGGAGCGGCTGCGATATGTCGGCATGTATTGACGAAAGCGATGACACGTGCGAGGATAACGGCGGTCACCCGTGTGACGCCGCGTTAAACGATGAACGATTCACTCACGCTCCAACCTGAACATGCGGGAAGCCAGGCAGTCACTCTGGATGATATCGCCGCGCGCTGCGGCGTAGGGCGCACCACGGTACACCGCGCGCTGCATGGCGCTCCCGAGGTGAACGAACAGACGGCGACACGCATCATCGCCGTCGCGGCGGAGATGGGCTATGACCCGGCCCTTCACGACATGGCGCGGCGCATGGCCAAGCGCCGTTTCGGGAAGACCGAGCTGACCGGCGTGGTCGGCTTCTACTTCCCCATGCACCTGTATGCGCTGAACTACTTTCACCGCCTCTTCACCGGCATCATGGAAGCCGTCGTGGAGGAGCACTACGAACTCCTTATCATCCCCGATGCCGATAAGATGGATTCGCTTTCACCCAGCGCCACGCGCGGCAACGTTGACGCCATCATCACGCTCTCCAGCCCCTGGGTCTTCCAACAGACCTTGTTGAAACTGCGCGCGACGCCGGGGTTCGGCACGCGCCCGGTGGTCTCACTGTTCAATCCCATGCCAGGGTGCGCGCAGGTGCGCTGTGATGATTTCGCCGGCGGCAAGGCCAGCGCCGGGCATCTCCTCGACCTTGGCCATCGCCACCTGCTCCATTTTCACCGGTCGCGGCTGGATGAGAATAACCAGGTCTCCGTCCAGCGCGTCGAAGGCTACCTAAGCGCATACCGCGAACGAGGCCTGGACCCCGGCCCGCTGCTGCACGATGCTGACCTCCGCCGCGTCACCCGCGGCGATGCCATCGCGGAGCCATTGCTCGCCGCGCTTCGCGCGCACCCCGAAATCACCGCCATCCTGACCCCGAACGACCTGTCGGCCATCGGAGCCTGGCGCACGCTCCGTGAGAACGGATGGCGCGTGCCCGAGGATATCAGCATTATCGGCCATGACGATACCGACCCGTTCCTCAATGATCATCAACAGAACCTGCTCACCTCGGTGAGCGTGCCGCTCGAGGCGTTGGGCCGTGAGGTTGCGTGTCTGGCCATTCGCATGGCCCGTGAACGCCTGGCGACGCATGAGCCCATCATCCTCCCGGTTTCCCTGTCGGTGCGCGCGTCCACCGCGCCAGCGCCGAGGTGAGAAAAAAATCTTTATTTTATACTGCTTTCCCGTTGACAGCGCGTCGGACTGGTGGTAGCATGGCAATGGAAGCGCTTCCGAAAGGGGCGCCAGCCTGCGACACGCGCATTTCTCGCCACGAAAGTAGAGGCACCATGATACGCGCTCACCTCCTGGCGCTTCTGTTCTGCCTTGCCGGTCTCGCCGGCGCGCAGACCTTTACGTTGAAGGAATGTCTGGGGTACGACTGGCCGGCGGAGGTGCTACACCGGCCCATCACCTGCGAGAAGCCGGGGATGCTCACGCCGGCGCGGGCAACGCTGCTGCGCGATGGCATGCCGGTGCCGGCGCAGTTGGCAAACGTACAGGCGTATCCTGACGGCAGCGTGAAGAGCGCCGACGTGTGGTTCCGCGGCGACCTGCCTGCCAACGGCACACGCGTCTACACGCTGAAAAACGGCGCCGGTTCCCCGACGAGTGATCTAAAACTGACCCGCGCTAACGGCATGATTGAGCTCAGCAACGCACTGACCGCCGTGCGTGTGACGGACACGACGAAGGCGCTGACCGGACCGCTGCTGGGCGTGCGGCTGCCTTCCGGCAAGTGGACCGGCCCGGCCGCCATCACCACCGATGCCGCACTGGAGGAATGCACGAGCGAGGTGCTCGCGCAGGGCTCCATCTTCCTGCGCACGCGCACCACCTATCGCTTCGCGGGCGGCGGCAGCTACATCGTCGAGGTGACGCTGCGTGAAAGCGAGCCGCTGGTGCGGGTAGACGAGCGCTACGAGAAGGCGGGCCGCGTTTCATTCGATCTGGGAACGAATCTGCAGCCGACTCACTTCCTGACGAAAGCGGACTTCCGCGGCAACATGCAGCGTACCGCGATCAGCTATGACAAAGCCAATCAACCCCTCGGCCTGGTCGGGTGGGATTTTTACCTGCCGACGCGCACGGCAACGATCGCATTTCTGCATGAGCAGACTGATGAACTGCTGGGATGGATGAGTCCGGAGGACGGCGCCACCGCCTGGCTTCCCGACCCCTACGCTCAGACGTTGACCGTCAACGCGGAACCGGGCGGGAAACTGCATGCCGACGGCGTGCTGACGAACGGACAACGCGCGTGGATGCTATACGTGGGGAAAGGCGCGGACTTTCCCGATGGAGGCAAAGACCTGTATCGCTGGTGGATGCGGCACGTGGTGGTCTCGCTGGATCGGGTGGCCAACTGGCAGCTTGAATGGCCCGGCATGGATGATATCGCCTTCCCGCATACTTACTTCAACGCGGAAGAATTGCCTGCTATCCGCGCCCGCCTGCAGGCTGAGCCAACGATTAAGGCATACTTGGAGGAGTTGCGCGCGGGCGACGGCGGTTACCTGGGATGGGGACATACCGCCGGCGAGACTGGCAAAGACCGCGAGCGGAAAGCGCGCTTTGACGCTTACAGCGCGAAGTACCGCCCGCGCGGCGGCATCACGAAAGGCGCGGCCTACATCTCCGCCGCCTACCTGTATTTCGGTGAGCGCGTCTACCTGGAGCAGTTGGCCGAACGGGACAGCCCGCTCCTGGAGCGCGGCCCAGAAGACTATCTGGATTATGTCATTGCCAGTTATCTGAACGGCATCGGCCCGTTCACCGATAACGGCTACTTAAGCAACATGGGCATCTCCGATGCCTTGCTGCAGCGCTGCGTGGCGCTGGATCTGCTGCTGGGGGGCGACCTGCTATCCGCCGCGGAGAAACATCGCCTGCTGGTGAAGCTGGCCTTCCTCACCTACCTGATGCACACGCCGGAATGGCAACCGCCGGTGCACATGCCCGACGGATCGCAGCCGGCGGGATACGGGCAGGGCACGCCGAACCAGAAGCACTGCGCCTTCTCGGTACGCGCCATGACCGCCTGCATGCTGCAAAACCACCCGATGAAGCAGGAGTGGCTGCGTTTTGCCATGGATGAACTGCGCCCGCATTACCGCTATACCATCCATGAGAGCGGCGCGCTGCTGGAATCGCCGTTCTACTCCTCGCGCGATACCATGCGCTACGCGCCCTTCTGGTCGGCGATGACCCGCGCCGGGGTGGCGGAGGTGGCGCCCGATTACAAGGAATGGATGAACCGGCCCAAACGCGCCTTCCAGTACCTGGCGGATATGCTCACCCCGAAAGAGCCGCGCATGGGCGGCCGGCGGGTCTATCACCCCATCGGCCGCAGCGGAACGGGCGTGATTGATCCCTCTTTCATGATCGGCGGTGACCCGTGGGGGCTGGACGATCCCGCTCACGCCGGCCTCATGCGCTGGGCGTGGGAGCAGCAGGGCAAACCCTCCGCCGACATCATGGGCTCGACGGGCGGGCGCAATATCGCCCTCACGCTGCTGGCATTCAGTCAGCCGGCGCAACCGCTGGCGGACACCCCGCTGCGCAGCCGCCGCTATGAAGGCATGGGCGCCATCTTCCGCAGCCATCCAGAGGGCGACTACGAGTCCAACGTCCTGTTCCGCCACGATGGCTTCTGTTGGGACCTGTATGCCGTCAATAATGGCGCCGTCTACTTTTACGGCAAGGGCGCCCCGCTGCTGCCGCGCTTCGGCGGCTACTGGGGCCATGGCCACGGCGGCGCGTGGATGATGGACCTGCCGTTCGGCAACCGGCTGGAATTCGCCAGCGGTAATAATAACTGCTTCGGCAGCACCACCGCCTTCGCCGCGCTCGGCCCGGTGGCGGACTACACGGCGGGTGCCACCAATGATACGCACTGGGCGCGCGCCGTGCTCTTCAGCAAGGATGCCGACCGCGACGATCCCGTGTACCTGCTGGTGCGCGATGATGTGAGCCGGCCAGACGCCGCCACCAGCGTGAACTGGTGGATCATGACCCGCAACGTCGCCCCCGAGGGCTTGGCGAAACCGGGCGTGGTGCCCATCAATATCACCCACGAGGAGTGGGTGCGCAACATGGGTAAGAATTGGGCAAACGCGCTGAAAGCGAAGCCGCGCGCCCCCGCGCCGGAGAATCCCGATGACGCGCCCACGCCGCCCGCCGCGCCGGAAACGATGCCGGTGCTCACCGGTCAACGTCATCACTTCCCCGGCATGTGCGGGGTGGACGTGGACCTGTTCATCGCCGCGCCAGCCGACCCGCACATCCTCACCGATGCCGCCAGCACGGGGAAAATCCCCTACTGCCAGGCGCCGGGGCTGTATGAAACGCAACAGCTCGTGCGCATCTCGCAGCCGGCGGGCAAGCCATACCTCACCCTCATTACCCCGCGCTGGCCGGATTCGGCACGGCCGACCTATCGCACCATCGCCGACGGCGCCGGGGTGGCGGTCAGCAGCCCGGGCCGCGAGGATCGCCTCTTCCTGGGCGCGGATCCGATAACCTACAACGATGCCGTAGTGCAGATTGCCGCGCGCGGCGGCTTCGCCCGCAAGGGCGGCGCGCTGCCCCTCCGCCTGATGGTACTCGACGGCGCCATCACCGCCGGCGGCATCACCCTCGCCGCGAAAGAACCGGCCGCCCTCGTTTATGACGGCAAGGCGATTACGCTGTACTGCGCGAAAGGCGTCGAGCCCGATGTCACACTCGCGCCGGCTCTGCGCGGCACGAAGATCACCCGGGTGGAAGAATAACGCGTCCCGAGGCACGATTTCACCATCTCCCATCGGATGTCAAACGCGAATGCCACTCTACAAGTTCCATACCTCGTATACTGGTTACCGGTAAGATAGTAATGGACCGTGGGATGACCGGCTTGCGCGTGTGAAACTCCGCGACTCTGGTTATACTACTTACCGGTAAATATCAGAACGGGAAAGGCTACCTGAATGTCGAGAGCGTGCGATTCCCCGCCCCCAGCCCAACAATCGTTCCTCGTGCGGCGCCGTACCGCGTTGCCGCTGGTGGTGCTGTTGCTGGCGCTGCCGCTGATTCTCTTCACCAGTCATCCCTGGCCAGAGATTGGCATCCTTGACTACAGCCTGAATACGCTGGGCTATCTGCTAATTTTCGGAGGTATTATCGGACGGCTCTGGGCGACGCTTTACATCGGCGGACGCAAGGCGGAAACCGTCATGCGGACGGGGCCCTACAGCATCGTGCGCCATCCGCTCTACGTCAGCAACTTGCTGCTCGGCATCGGTTTCGGTCTACTCACCGAAAATTTCATCCTGCTGGGCGCCATTGTGGTCTTCTTCGTCATCCAGTATACGGCGACCATCCGCTTTGAAGAACGCCTGATGCTGGAGCGCTTCGGGGAAGCGTACCGATCTTACCAGCGCGATGTGCCCCGCTTTCTGCCGAATTTCACGCGTTACACCGATGAGCCGCCTGTGAGTATTCACATGCCCGCGCTGCGGAAAGAACTGTTGACGAGTCTCTGCTTCATCGTGCTCATTCCCGTCATTCAACTGGTGGTGCTGCTGCAGGAGTTGGGGGTTGTCCGACACATCATCATCCCCTGACAGCCCGGCGATTTACGCATACCGCTGCGCCGCCTCCTTCGCGAGGTGTGTCCAGATATGCAGGCGGTCGAGGTTCCCGGCCAGCGTCTGCAGTTCGCGCAGGACAATCTGCACGTGGCAGCCACGCAGGCGGCGCAAGCCGTCCTCCAGCGCGGCGCGGAGGGCGTGCTCATCCTCGGCGAAGACGACGTCGCTGGCTTTTTGCCGCCACATGATGGTGTAACGATCACCCACGCGCTCGATCACCGTGTCCAGATTCGTCCACGCGCTGCAGACGAAGATGCGCAGATTGGGGATGCGCAGCACGCCGTCCATCTTCTGCGTCAGGTTCTCACAGCATCCGTAGGCTACCAGGCCGAAGCGCGCAAAGATCGGCATCTGGTAGGCCAGGCAGAATTCCTCCCACATCGCCGGGGAGATCTGGTCGAATTCCTGGCTGTTCGCCATGCACCAGAGGTTGGCGAAGGTGATGGGGCCATCTTGCGGCCAGATGGGATCGCTGCAGATCATCGGGCCGGAGTTATTCGGGGTGAGAAAACCGGCAGCTTCCGCCGCGTCCATCGCCGACAGCGTCGCGTCGCGCAGGTGTGCCATCAACCGGTGCAGCAGTTCAGGCTCATCCACGGTATCCATCATCATCTCGGTGAGGCCGCGCAGGTCGGCGGCGGGATTACCCAGCGTGGCGCCCAGCGGCGCGTCGCTCACCACGCGAACCGGCAGGATATCGCCGAGTAGTTCGTCGGCCTGTTCCGCGCGCCGCTGGGTCTCCTCTGGCAGATAGGTGAAGCGCGGCATGGCCAGCTTCGCGAAGTCGGCGTCCGTTTTCAGCGGCGGGTCATATGCCCATGCTCCACCCACCGCCGTCGCCGCGTGCCGGCCGACATCCACCCCCCACAGGTTCGGCGGGTTTATTGTATATGCCGCTCCCACTGGAAAACACGGCTCTACCGGGTCATCGTCGCCGATTTCCGCCTTGATAAGCTGGCGGCGGAATTGCCGCTCGATGCCCCGCAACCATGGGTCCGCGCAGCGCAGACTCTCCTCCGGCAGCAATTCCGCCCAGCAACCCACCGGCCGACAATATACCGGCGCGCGGTCAGGCCGCCGCAGGCCATTCACGTCGCGCCAACGCCGGATGATGGCCGCGTTTTCCGGCGACGCCGCCAGTTCGGCGATCTTCTCCGCTAACTCGCGGACGAGGGTACGTTCGGTGAGGAGGGTGGTCATCGGCACTGCTCCTGGAAGGCATTGCCTGATTGTAGCGCCGGGAAGTGTAAAGTGCAAACGGCTCCCGCCCAAACGGGAGCCGTTTGCATGACCCTCGGTGCCGTTAGGTTTACGCGCCTTCCCCGCGCGGTTTGCCACCCTGACCATCACGCGGCTTGCCACCATTCGGCTTCGGGCGGTCGCCTTCCTTGCGTTCGATAATCGGCTTGCCCGCCTCGTCGCGCAGGGTGATGGTCTTGCCATTGGCGGTGATGGTGCGGGCCATCACCACCGCGGCCTTCGCGTCGCCGGTTTGCCAGCCGGTCACGCTCACCTTCATGCCGACTTCCAGCTTTAGACCCAGCTTCTCCACGATGGGGGCGGGGACGCCGATGATCGTCACGTCACCCTTGTCGGTGGTCACCACGATGCCCGGCATCTTCTGTGGCCGCTGGGCGGGCTTTTCACCGTTCGCCGGCTTTTGCGGGCGCTCCGGCATTACGATCTCTTTGATGGTACCCTGCACCGTCACCTGCGGCATGAACTCGAACGGGCTCCAGGCCGGTTTCCCCTGCGCATCGCGAAAGGTGTAGGTTTTCCCGTTCACCGTCAGGTCGCGCGCCATTACCGCCGCCTTCTCCGCTTTCGGCAGTTTCCATCCGTTTACCGCCACCTTGTCTCCCTGCTGTGGCTTCAGGCCGATCTTCGCGAGATACGGCACGGGCCCCAGGCCGACCGCCACCGGACCGTTTTCCGTCTCCAGCAGCAGGTGCACAAGTTGTTCGCGGTCCTTCGCGCCGACCTTCACTTCCTTCACGGTGCCGGAGACCGTAACGGCCTGCCGTTCGGGTTTGGGTTGGCGCTGGCCGTGATCACCAGGCTGCGGCTGGGCATACGCCAGTGCGCCCACCAGCAACGCCGACACCACCAGCAACATCTGCATCATCTTCATCATCTGATCCTCCCTTTCGAGGTGTTTCGCCTGTGTCTCAGGTCCACGAGGCCTCGGGCTGGACCTTTCAACAGTGAATACGCCTCGCCAGAGGAAGAGTTGCAGAGTTATTTCAGCGTACCGTTATCCGGTGAACATTGGCAGGTACTGGCCGTGTGGCTCGATACCCACCACGGTATTGCCTGCCCACCGCACGGCTAGCGGCTCTTCACGGCCCGGCACGCTGGTGGGGGTAAAATGCTGGGTAAAGCTCGGTACGGGATAAGTCAGCGCCAATCGGTCGCCAGGCAGCACGTCCGGTACCATCAGGTACGCCTTCTCCAGGCCGCCCCACCGCAGCGGCACCGACTCGCCATTACGCGTGATCCCCACCGAATCGCGCGGCGCCCATGCCGGCGGACGCAGGAAAAATGTACCTGTCATTCGT
>JAKIYB010000135.1 GCA_022708765.1 Armatimonadota bacterium
GACTACGACCGCGCCGCGGCGCGCGGCACGGGACGGGCGAAGTGCGCGGGCAACTACGCCGCCAGCCTGAAACCGTATTACGATGCCAAGCACCAGGGGTATCCCATCGTGCTCTTCACCGACCCGATCGAGCATAAATACGTGGACGAGTTCGGCACGTCGAACTTCATCGGCATTACGCCGCGGGGCGAATATAAGACGCCGCGCTCCTCCTCCATCCTGGAGAGCGTGACGAACCGCTCGCTGCAGGTGCTGGCGGAGGAGATGGGACTGACGGTAGCGCACGAGCAGATTCCGCTGGACAGCCTGGACCAGTTCAGCGAAGTGGGCGCCTGCGGCACCGCGGCGGTGATCACGCCGGTTCATAAAGTGGTGAGCCGCGCGCGTACCTATGTCTTCGGGAGCCCGGACCAGGCCGGCGAGACGCTGACGAAACTGTATAAAACGCTGCAGGGCATCCAATACGGCGAGATCGCCGATCGCCATGGGTGGATGGTGGATGTTTAGTGTGGGATGACGCATCCCGAAGGGATCGAAGCCGTTAGCCACGAGTGCAGCGCAGCGGAACCCATGGGAAGCGGAGCAAGAAACGTCCGAGCCCCGATGGGGCGAAAGACCGTCGGATGACAAATGAAGACACGATGACCAGAGCGCCGCTCCGGGTGGATGTCATCAGCCTGCTGCCGGGAGTGTTCGAGGCCTACTGGGCGGAGAGCATGCTGGGACGAGCGCGGGCGGCGGGACTGCTGGCGTGCCGCGCGCATCAGGTGCGCGACTATACGCATGATAAGCATCATCTGACCGACGATTACCCCTACGGGGGCGGCGTGGGGATGGTGATGAAGCCGGAGCCGATCTTCGAGGCGGTGGAAGCCGTGCGCGAAGGCGGGCCGCGTGAACTGGTGATCGTGATGGCGCCCACCGGCGAGCGCTTCTCGCAGGCGATGGCGCAGGAACTGGCGGACGGATATGATCACCTGATCTTCGTCTGCGGGCGCTACGAGGCGATGGACGAGCGCGTGCACGCGCATCTGGCGGGGCGCGAAATTTCCATCGGCGACTATGTGCTGACCGGCGGCGAACTTCCGGCGCTGGTAGTGATTGACGCGGTGGCCCGGTTGATCCCGGGCGTGCTGGGCGGCGTGGGCGCCGCCGAATCCGAAAGCTTTGTGACGGGGCTCCTGGAGTACCCGCACTATACCCGCCCACCCGAGTACCGGGGGTGGGCGGTGCCGGAGGTCCTTCTCTCCGGACATCATGAGGCGATCCGACAGTGGCGCCGGGAGCAATCCCTCCGCCGGACCCTGGAGCGGCGGCCTGACCTGCTGGCCACGGCCCCGCTGACCGAGGAAGATGAGCGCCTGTTGGCGCGCCTCAAGGCTGAAAGTCGGCAGAAGGCAGAGACAGCCGACCGCTCGGCCGGGAGACACGATGATGAAGAAGTCGAATAGGGTGAACTACGGGCTCATCCGCGAGCTGGAAGCCGAACAGGTGCAGCCGGATCGCCCGCGGTTCCGCACGGGCGACTCACTGCGCGTGCATCTGAAGGTGAAGGAAGGCAACCGCGAGCGCATCCAGCTCTACGAGGGTGTCGTCATTCGCCATCAGAAGGGCCTGCTTAACGAGCGCGTCACCGTGCGCCGCGTCAGCAACGGCGTCGGCGTCGAGCGCATCTTCCTGGTGCATTCGCCGAAGATCGAGAAGATCGAAGTGATTCGCCTCGGCAAAGTGCGCCGCGCCCGACTGTACTACTTGCGCAAGCGCATCGGCGCGCGCGCCACGCGTATCAAAGAGCGCGGGCGGGTATAAAGTACCCGGATAACACCGGGGCGTTCCGCCAATTTCTCGCACGGGGCGGGTGGCTCATCACCCGCCCCGTCTCCATGACCGTGCCCGATACCGGAGAATGGCGGCCTCCGTTAACAGGACTGAAGCGTGACGATGATCAATTTCGACGATCCGGGATTCCCCTGGGCGCTGCTGGCAATCTTCCTGGGATTGCGGCTGGCATCGTTCGTAATTGAACGCCTCATAGCCGCGCAAGCTAAGCCGTCACCCGCCCACGACGGCCTCGCGCTCGCTCCCGATGACCCCGCCCGGGGGGAAGAAGCGATGCCTCCGCTGCATGCGCCAGCCGACGCCGAGACCGTGACTGACGCGCCGCTCACGCCGATGGAGGCGCAGATACCCATCTCCATGGCCGACCCGGTGGAGGTAGAGGAAACCCCCGGAACAGTGGATGAAACACTGCTGGCCGATGACGCGGAAGACGTGAATGGCCGGCCGGATGCAACCGTCACCGATAGTGCGAATGCCGACGCCGGCATGAAAGGCGAAGACGGATCGCGAGGCGAATTCCGCCTCTGGCATGAACTGCTCGATTCCGCCATCATCGCGGTGGTGCTGGTTTTCTTCCTCATCCGGCCCTTCCTGCTGCAGGCGTTCTACATTCCGTCCGGCAGCATGATTCCCACGCTGCAGATCGGTGACAAGGTGCTGGCGACGAAACTCACCTATCGCCTGCATGAGCCGCGCGTGGGCGATGTGGTGGTCTTCCACGCCCCGCGCAAGGCGCTGGAACTGAACGGGCAGCGCTATAACCCGAAACAGCCGACGGATTATGTCAAACGCGTGGTCGGCACCCCCGGCGACCGCGTGCGCATCACCTACGACGGCGTCTACGTGAATGACCGGCTGCTGAATGAACCCTACGTTGCCGCGCGACCCGATTACGAATTTCCCGTGACTTCCGGAGGCGATTTCTCCATGCGTCTGGGCGCCGGCGTCGCCAACGAACTGCTGCCCCATATACAAGGCAATGAACTGCTGGTGCCGAAAGGCTATCTGCTGGTACTCGGCGATAACCGCCTCGAGAGCCACGATGGCCACGTCTGGGGCCTGCTCAAGCGCGACGCCGTGGTGGGGAAGGCGGTAGTCGTCTTCTGGCCGCTGAAGCGCATCGGATTTATCAAGTAACATTGGGCGGGCGAGCGTCCCCGCGAGCCGACTCCGGGGGGAAGCCTTACCCGTTGTGATCATGAGAAAGCCCAAATGTCGAACACGACTTACGATCACTTCCACCCGGAGTCGGCTCGCGAGGACGCTCGCCCGCCCGTAAGATGACCGCGCCGCCCGTCCGCGCTATAATAGACGCGGCATCCGCCGTGAAAGCAGGCTCCCGATCATGTCACCAGCATCCATGCTGCTGTCACGAATATTACTGGCGTTAGAAAACCCCTGGGTGGTCTTCACCTGCGTGGTTATCACGCTGGGAATTCGTCTCATCTACCAGGCGTATCGGCGCGCCAATCCGCTGCCGGCGCCGAAGAATCCCGCGCCGCCGCCGTATCGCGTTCAACCCGTTGTCGAGGGAGTGCTGTTTTTCCTCGCTTTCGTGGTGGCGGTATTCGTCGGCATGAAGTGGGGCAATATGCCGGGCATCATCGCCGGCGTGCTCTTCGCCTTCGCCGCCTACGGCGGCGCGCGCGATTATTTCGGAAAGGCGAAACTCACCGGCAAGTGGGCCGAACGCCTGAAGGATCGCCCGCACAAGGACGGCGGGTTGGAATTCATTGACACCCTCCTCATCGCCCTCATTCTCGTCTTCGGCATCGTGCGGCCCTTCCTGCTGCAGACCTTCTTCATCCCCTCCGCCAGCATGGAGCCCACGCTGCTCGGGCCGTATGACCCGAAGACATACGACGGCACCTCGGCGGTCCTCGTCCAGGACGACAAACGGCGCAGCGGCGACAAACTGCTGGCCAACCGTTTCGTGCTGCGCTTCCGCCCGCCGCGCCGCGGCGAGGTGATTATCTTCAAGCCGTCTGATGAGACGCTGGAAGGCCTCAGTCACGAATTGAGGCTGCGCCGATGGGCGACGGAAAATCCCAAAGATGCGGAAGAAAAGTATCTGCCGGCGCTGAATACCTGGCGCGTGATGCATGGGCAGCATCCGCTGCGCGATGTCAACGAGTTGCTGGCCACCCTGCCGACGCTGCCCGATCCGCGCGACGATTACATCAAGCGCGTCGTCGCCGTGCCGGGTGACCGCATCCGTGTCAGTAAAAAAGATCTAGCCATCTACCTGAACGGCAGCAAGACACCTCTTGAAGAACCGTATATCCCTGATTGGGCGAAGCAGGTAACGATGGACTTTCCTGAGCGTATCTACAAGGAACCAGATCTGATACCGACATTGAAGCCATCCGAGGATGGAACCGTGACGGCTGAGCAGGTGGAACTCTTCCTGAATCCCTACGTGCAGGACAACATCTTCCCGGCCTGGCTGAAAACCTGGTACGACTATCACGTCTTGTATGAGAAGCGCCTGAAGCCCTACATCGTGGACGGCGGCGAATTTCAGGTGCCGGACAACGCCGTGCTGGTGATGGGCGACAACCGCGGGGGCAGCTACGATAGCCGCTTCTGGGGCGTGGTGCCGCTGGAGGATATCAAGGGGCGCGCGGTGGCGACCTTCTGGCCGCCACACCGGCTGAAGCTGCTGTAGTTGCTACTTCCCATGTCCGATTCACCTCCCCCTGTGCAACAGATGGACCGCGCGACACGGCTGTGGCGCATTGAGCGACAGCTCATCGCCGCGGGCGCGGCGCGTATCGCCGGGGTGGATGAAGCCGGGCGCGGGCCGCTGGCGGGGCCGGTCGTGGCGGCGGCGGTGATCCTCCCCGTCGGCTTCTGTCCTGATGGTCTCAATGATTCCAAGCAGGTCCACGCCGACGCGCGCGAGCGGCTGTATGACATCATCATCGCCGGCGCGGTGGCCTGGGCGGTCGCGGTGATATCGGTGGAGATCATTGACGAGATCAACATACTGGAGGCCACCCGGCGTGGCATGCGCGAGGCGCTGTCCAGGCTCTCCCCCACCCCCGACCTTGCGCTGGTGGACGGCCTGCCGCTGCCCGACCCGCCGGTGCGCCAGCACAACGTCATCAAAGGCGACAGCCACTCCGCCAGCATCGCAGCCGCCTCCATCATGGCGAAGGTGACGCGCGACCGCCTGCTCTGCGCGCTGGACGCGGAATACCCCGGCTACGGCTTCGCGCAACACAAGGGCTATCCCACCCCCGACCACCTCGCCGTCCTCCGCCGCCTCGGTCCCTGCCCCGCGCACCGCCGCTCCTTCGGCCCGGTGCAAGCCTGCGGGCAGGGAGAGTTGGATTACACATAACCGGCGACGGCTTCAATCACTCTCTTCGTGCTCGTAATCGCTACTCGAAAATCGTATCCGAATCCCCTGGAGGGCGAGACTCCCAATACCGTTCAAATAAGCTTATTCCGTGCGGCGAACCAGCCGCCCCATGCCGTCATTTTTCCTTATCAATCTCCCCTCCCCACGTAGGGGAGGGGGTTGGGGGAGAGGTCGCGCGTGACGGTCGAGAATCCTTATTTGAATGGCATTGGGCGAGACTCCGTCGAGCCGCGCGCGTAGGAGATAATGGCGCATTCGTCCTACGACTCCCTCCCCCTCTCCCTTTAGGGGGAGGGGGCCGGGGGGGAGGGGTCGCGCGCAGGAACTGTAAACGCACTATTCCATGCGATTGTCCGTAGAACCCGGTCAATGGAATTGTGCCCTTACAGGGCGGGGGGGTTTTTCGGGTACGGTTCCCAGGGCGCTGCCCTGGGCTATAGAATTTGAAGAGTATGGAATGCCTTGCGAGACAGCATATCCCCATGCTGTCTTCCGCCAATTCCATAGCCCAGGGCGCTGCCCTGGGAACGGGTATTCATAGAACGCTCACGCCCTGTAAGGGCAGAATTCTTTCATGACGTGTTACGGGTTTCACCCCATCAGCCCCGCCAGGCATACGTCGCCGCCGTCACCGCGCGGTAGTTGGCGTCGAGTTCCGGCGCCAGCAGCAGCAGGGCGGCAATGCGGCGGGCGACTTCGCTGAAGTATTGCGCTTCCTCCGGCTTCAGCGGGCGCTTCAGCAGGGGTTCCTCGCGGTAGGAGAGCCACTTTTTCAGCACCGGGTAGCCACCCAGCGTGTAGGCCCACACCCGCGCGGGCACGTTGCGCCAGCAGGCGTGGGCATTCAGGTACAGGTCGAAGGTGGTCTCGCCCAGCAGCGCGGCGGCCTCGCCCAGCGCCGCGCGCTCCTCGGCGGTGTAGGCGCGCTCGCGGGCGTCGCCGCGCCCCGGCATCGTCACCCCGCCCTGCCCGGCGTGGCCCCAGCCGGCGGTGAGCGCCAGTTCCTCCGCGCGCAGCCCGCCGCCCACTATCTGCGCCGGCGCCGCGATGATCGCCAGTTCCCCGCGCACGGGCCGCGCCGTCACCCCCGTCACCGGCGCCTCCGGGTCCAGCAGCGCCGCCACCCGCCGCCCCAACGCCGCCGACGCCCGCAAGGCCTCGCCGGACGCCGGCAGCGGGATGCGGGGCCAGTCCTGGCGGAGAGCGCCGGAGTTTTCAGAACAGTATTGGGGAGCATGCAGCGATGCGATTGCGTGGAAGAACAGCTCTTCGGCGGCACAGCCAATTTGTGATATGTATACGCTTGCGATTGCGCTTATGTTCTCACGATATGACTCAGCATCACCGAATAGTGATCCTTGCGATTGGTCTGTCCGTAGCAACAGCGGGAACAAGTTGGCACCACGTTCGATCAAATGGCGTGACGCATGATGGAGCGCAACGCAAGGTGGGTCGAAGGCTTTTCGATTACGCTGGGCAAGTGCCATCCAGAGATTGTTCGGTGTGACATGCGGAACGTATTCAGCCCTTTTTTCGTCAAGTAACTTTGTTTCTGGTTCCCAATAGAGCCATCTATTGTCGAAAGGCCGGTATGTATAGGGTACGAAGTTATCACATAGCAAGCCACGTTTGACTAGCATCTGGCGAACCACGATAGCATCATATCTATCCGTTGTCTTCAGTGCGATAGGAGATATCTGTGCGATTTCTTCATTACTGACTGCGGAGTCAAAGTATTGCTTCATTCGAGACACTAATCGGTCGTGAGTAATATCAACGACAAGATCATCTCTGCATGGCTGAATCCCCGGATACGACACCGGAAACAACTCCGGCAACAACGGCCATGCCAGGTAATCCGACCTGACGGCGCGAGGCTTGAAGGGCAGCCCTAGTTCCAGCACGGGCTGCAGTGTTTCATACGGGTGTAGGTCTTCGGCATCCAGCGATGCCAGCAGCGCCTTTCGCCGTTCATCGGCGCGCGCCTGCTCGAAATCACGATAGCATACTTGTCCGTCGCCTTTACCCTCTGCCACGACCAGGGTAGCAATGGCGGTGCCGACTTTGATGCCTACCGATGTCCCCTGCATGGCGAAGACCGTCTCGCTGGTGCGGCCATCCGGCGCGTATTCCGAGATGATGCGGTCGCCGTGCAGGTTATCAATGAAGATCGTATCAAACGCCTCCAGATACCGCTCGCGCATGCCGGTGAAGGAGAGGCCGTCCAGCCAGGAGTAGTTGGAGATGAAGCAGACCACCCCGCGGTGGGCGTGCTCCACGATCTGGCGTTCGGCCATGCGGTAGAAGCGGATATAGAGGTCGTTGAGTCCCTGCCCCTGCGGCTGCGGGGCGCGTTTAGCCCTGCGGTAGGCATCGCTGAGGTCGCGCTCCTCCTGAACCGCCATGCCGGCGAAACCGTTGTACGGCGGGTTGCCCAGCACCACCAGGATCTTCTTGCCGCGCTTCACCCCGGCGGCGGCGTCGTACTCCGCCTTGAACTCGGGGTAGTGCAGGCCAAGCTGGCTCAGGCGGGCCTTCGCCTGCTCGTCGGGCGGGGCCCAGCCGGTGAGGGCGTTGGTGAGGAAGACGCCCACGCGCTCATCGGCCAGCGGTTCGCCCAGCGTGTGCAGCAGCAGCCCAAGCTGGAGGTGCGCCACCACGAAGGGGGCGGGGAGGATTTCAAAGCCGAAGACGCGCTCGGTGGCGGCTTTTTTCAGCGTCAGGTCGGCCAGCGCCCCCAGGTGCGCCTCGTCAAGCGTCTCCTTGATTTTCCTGAGCACTTCCACCAGGTAGGCGCCGGTGCCGCAGCAGGGGTCCAGCACGTAGACGTCCTCGCTGGCCAGCCCGTCGGCGATGCCCAGCTCCTCGCGCAGCACGCGATCCACCCGCGCCACCATATATTTGACGATTTCCGGCGGGGTGTACCAGACGCCCAACTCTTTGCGCAGGTCGGGGTCGAAGGCTTCCAGGAACGGCTCGTAGAAGTACTGCACCGCGTGTTCCTGGTTGAAGGAGGTGAAGAAGGCGGCGGCGTCCACCCGCTCCAGCATGGCCTGCGCGCGGTCGAGCACGTCCACCAGCCCCAGCGGCAGCAGATGGGAGGGCATAGACAGCTCGCCGTAGAGTTTCTGAATCATCGGCACGTGCAGTTGCCAGCCCGCCGTGCGCCAGTCAAACCGCCCCCGCGCTCCGCGCTGCCGCCACAGCACCCAGGCGGCGAAGAGGCCGTAAAAGAGCGTCTGCACCAGCGTGGAGCGGAAGAAATGCTCCCCCTTTTCCCCCTGGAAGGTCAGCCCCAGCGCGCCTTCCAACGCCTGCCGCACCCCAGCGAGCGCGGCGGCGTCCGCCGCTTCCGCGCGCGCCTTCGCCTCGCGGGCGTAAGACGCGAGGAACCAGGCGACGTCCTTCGGCGCGGCGAGAGGGGCATTGGCGAGCAGCGCGCGCCGCAAGAATTCGCATAAAGCCTCGCCGTGGTCGCGGGCGGCGGCGCGGGGATGGGCCAGCAGCGCCCAGAAGTCGGCGGCGGTGGGGGCCAGGGTGAAGGTTTCCAGAATCGCCGGCTTACCGTCCACCAGCCCCACCAGCAGGAAGGCGCGGTAGTTCGTCACCAGCACCAGGCCGTAATGCGACAGGTAGCGCCGTGTCTGGTCGCCGGCGGCGGTGAACGCCGCCTCTTCCTCCGGCGCTTTCACCTCCACCACCCCGCGCGCGGGCAGTTGGCCGGGCAGGGGCGCCTGCCCGCCGCGCTGCGCCTGCTCCTGGGTGTAGAGGCCGAAGTCCGGTTCCCCCGCGCCGGCGTTCGCCAGCTCATGCACGCACAGCACCCGTGGCTTCAGCAGCCCGCCCACGGCGTCCAGCAGCCCCTCCAGCGCGGCGTAATATGACTGCTCCGCCACCCCCGCGCCCGTGCCGCGCACCTGCGCCAGCTTGGCGAAGTACCGCTCGACGATCTCCCGGTGCGACATGACCATCCTCCGTCCAAACGGATATTTCGCCCCTCCCCGCCGGATATCCTCCCCCGGGTTTTGCGGCGGTGAAACGGTGAAGCGGTGAAGGCAACAAAGGCCCGAAGGGCCGTGTGATGTTAGCCACGGGTGAAGCGCCAGCGGGAACCCGTGGGACAGGCTCTCGCCCGCCAATCATCACCGTCTCACCACTTCCCCCCATCTCCCACCCCAAATCCCCACCAGTACAAACACCAGCTTGACAAACAAGTGTTCCTGTGCTATACTCCCGCCCGTACCGTGACAACCGCATACTGGAGGGCGAGACTCCGTCGAGCCGCGCGCGTAGGAGATAGTGGCACATTCGCACCCCAACTCACTCCCCCTCTCCCTCTAGGGGGAGGGGGCCGGGGGGAGGGGTCGCTCCGTGTGGTGGATCAGCCTCGCCATGCCGTCATATTGCCTCACCCCGCAACTCTCCGCCCAAGCCCCCTTCCAGGGG
>JAKIYB010000136.1 GCA_022708765.1 Armatimonadota bacterium
TGCTGGCTGGGTGAGAAGCCGGTGGTGCCCACCACCACCCCGCAGCCGGCGCGCGCGTAGTGGCGCAGCAGCGCGATGGTGCTCTCCGGCTTGCTGAAGTCAATGACTGCCTGTGGACGGATGGCCTGCAGCGCGGCGGGGAGCTCCTCGGCGGCCATGACGGCCACTCCGTAGTGGTCCATACCGAGCAGCGCGCCCAGGTCGGCGCCCGCTTTCGCGGAGGCGGGTCCGGCGCCGGCCAGCACGATACGCATGTCGGGCCGGTGCTCCATGAGGTATTTCGCGATGGCTGACCCCGTCAGCCCAAGACCGATAACGCCCACATTCAGCATGTGGAGGCTCCTTTCTGGCGAGGGCCGGGCGCAAAAACGCGTGCCAAGCCGGTGCTGGACACGCGCATGCTCAGCCCTTTCGCCGCGCCTGCGAGGTTAGCTGACGGGTTAAGGTGGAAAAGGTCACCTCGCCCCGATGACTCGGGACTTCACCCCAAAAACTGGGTCCCCCGCTCCCACGTCGTGGGATTCGGCGCCTGATTGTCCGGGAGGAATATACCCCCTGGTATTATTATAGACACTTCCGGCGGATTTTTGGTAGTACGGCGGCGACATCATTCGTCAAATCCATCGGTATGCTTGCCGGGCAAACCACCCGCGCTCCCGCCGGGCGGTCACCCGTGCTGGATGTTCGCGCGGTTCTCCAGTACAATGGAGTTGATCTGGAGGTATGGCTGATGGGCACGTTGTTTGAGCATTTCGCCCGGCGCGGGCGCGACTTTCTCGGGGTGGACTACCCCATCATCTCCGGCGGCATGACGTGGATCAGCGACGTCGCGCTGTGCAAGGCGGTGAGCGCGCACGGTGCCTTCCCGGTGCTGGCGGGCGGCAACATGCCCCCGGCGGTTTTCGAGCAGGAGGTGGACCGCTGCCTCGTTGAGCTTGAAAAGCCGTTCGCGGTGAACCTCATCACCATCGCCCCGCATTTCCGCGCGCAGTTCGAGATCCTGCTTGCGAAACCGGTGCCCTTCGTCGTCTTCGCCGGCGGTTTTCCGCGCAAGAGCGACATTCAGCAGATGAAGGCGGCGGGCAAGCGCACCATGTCTTTCGCGTCGGAAGGATCTATCGCCGAGCAGCAGATCGGCTTCGGCATTGACGCGCTCATCCTCGAGGGCAGCGAGGCGGGCGGGCACATTGGCCACGTTTCGCTAATGGTGCTGCTGCAGCAGGTGCTCTTTAAGTATCAGCAGGTACCCGTCTTCGTCGCCGGCGGCATCGCTTCAGGAAAAATGGTCGCTCACCTGCTGCTGATGGGAGCCTCCGGCGTGCAACTCGGTACGCGTTTCGTGATGAGTGACGAATGCACCGCGCATCCCGCGTTCAAGGAAGCTTTCCGCAAGGCTCGCGCCCGCCAGGCCATCGCTACCCCGCAGTATGACAGCCGTCTGCCGGTGGTGGCCGTGCGCGCTATTAAGAATCGTGGCACCGACGACTTCGGCAAGCTGCAGCTCGAGTTGATTAAACGCCTGGAAGCTGGCGAACTCACTCGCGAACAGGCACAGTTCGAGGTGGAGAATTTCTGGGTCGGCGCGCTCCGCCGCGCGGTGGTGGACGGCGACGTGGAGTCCGGCTCGCTGATGGCCGGACAGAGCGTTGGCCTCGTACACGACGTGCAGCCTATAGCCGACATCATCCGTGAACTGGTGGACGATGCCGAAGCGGAACTGGAACGCGCGCGGGGGATGTTTTCAGTGCAAGCATGATAATCCCGAAGGGATGTCAGCCGTTAGCCACGGGTGAAGCGAAGCGGAACCCGTGGAAAGGTACCCCTTCGGGTTTTATATTTTCAGGATAACACCCCCACGGGTTCCGCTTCACCCGTGGCTAACGGCTTCGGCCCCTTCGGGGCGCCTAACGCGGTGAGCCGTGTTTCACTCGTTCCACCACCGCCGCCAGGCCCAGTTTCATCGCCAGTGAGAGGTTGCCTTTGCGCAGCACGATGTGGCGGAACATCTCGCGGCCGCTCACGCAGTCGAACAGCAACTCGCGCAGCGTAGGGTCGCCGGCGGCGTGTCGCAGGATGGGAGCGACTGAGAGGTGATGCGAGGTGAACCACGCCAGCCGGCGCATGAACGTGCCGTAGAGGATATCGCCGGTGATGTCCCGGCAGCCGTGGCGGAAGGTTTCCAGCGCCTCTGCCGAAATGCCCTGCTCCAGCAGCGTGCGCGCGGCGAGTACGCCGGTGATGATGGCGGAGTTGATGCCCTTGCCTTTAAACGGGCGAACCAGTCCGGCGGCGTCGCCGATGGTCACGTAGCGGTCGCCCACCATGCCCTTCGCCAACCCGACCGGGAAATGGCCTTTGTAATAGCCCTCAGGCTGCGCGTCGTCGGGCAGCAGGCGGCGTATGGCGGGCAGCGCCAGCAGCGCCTTCATGTCAGTGGTTCCTACCCCATGCCCGGCGGCAATGACAGTGATGTGATCCCCTTTAGGAATGACCGCGCCGAATTCCACCCGCTGTAGCGGCGGCAGGATGACGTGAATGTAGTTTTCCAGCAGGTCGCTGATAGGGCCGGGCATCGGCCAGGGTGGGTGAATCTTCGTGATGACGGCGTCCAACAGCGGCGGTGGACGGTAGGCGGTCTGCCGCGCCAGCGCGGCGGAGATCGCGTGACTGATGCCGAAGGCGCCCACGATGGCGTCCGCGTGGTAGGTGCCGCGCCAGGTGAAAATGAGTACGCCGTCGGAATGGAACTCAAAATCGGTGACGCGGGTGTGAATCACCGACACCCCGCGCTCCTGAGCGCACTGCGCCAGGTAGGCATCGAACTCAGCCCGGCGCACCGCCAGCGATGATCCGCCGTGTTCCTCGCCATCCAGCGCCACCTTTTCGTGTTCGTCGTGAATGACGTAACCAAGGATTTCACGCTGGATGAGCGCCTTAGGGAGGGCGATTTCGAATTCGTCGCGCAGGATGTCACACAGGGGTGGGGAGAGCACGCCGGCGCACTGGTTGTGATCCACGCCGAACCGCTTCGTCTCGAAGAGCAGCACCTCGATGTCACGGCCGGCGCGCGCGGCTTCGCGTCGTAGCGCCATGGCACACGCCATGCCCCCTGGCCCGCCGCCAATCACCGCCACCGTCTGCCCGTTCCCCAAAGGTTCCATCATCCTGCCATTCGCCTCGTGCCCATCGGGTTCCTGCCGATGCGCAAACACGCGAATCCCTCCTCCCGCCCCCTACCCCGAACCGGGCGAGGGGGAGAAGGTGAAGAGGCGTAAGCGGCTATCTGTTTCCGCTCTCCCCCTCGCCCGATTCGGGGAAGGGGCGCATCTCGGAATCCTCTTTAGCCCTCAACATCCGCCATGTCGTCCATAGCGCCCGCCAGCTCAGTATTTCCAGCGCGATCTGGCGGTAAGGCGCGTCGCCGGTGAAAATGTGCCACAGCGAGTGCAGGTGCAGGCGGTCGCGGGGATCCACCACCTGTTCTTCGCGATGCAGCAGCGCGAAGGCGGCGCGGGTGAGCGGGCGCAGCAGGCTGATGATGTCGTTCAGCAGGAACAACAGGCGGCCCCAGGCGTTGTCAGTCAGATATTTCGCGTGGCAGGGACGCACGTAGCCGCGCCAGAGCTCCGCCCGGCTCATTTTCCCGTCGAGGATCATCTCCGACGCCAGCGAGGCGGTGAAGAAGGCGGATTCGATGCCGCCCTTCAAATAGCGGGCGATGTTGGTGTCACCGATCATCAACAGGCGGTCAGTCACCGGATTGCGCGCGGCGGTCACCGGCAGGCGCGGATGGCAGTGGCAATAGTGCGTGGGAATCTGCCAGCCGGGTGGGAAATGTTGCAAGACGTTGGGGTGCCGCAGGAAGCGCTCCAGGTCTTCCCGTGTCACCTGGCGGCCAATGACGGTCACGGTGACGTGGTGACGCTTCGGCGTCAGCGCGCCGAAGCGGATGCCTTTCATCCCCAGTGAGAAGATTTTAATTTCACCGTGGAACGTCTCTTCGATGAATTCCGGCCGCAGCGGCAGTTCCGCCTGCGCCACGTGGTAGGTGCGCGGGCGGCGATAACCGAAGCCCAGCCCCTCGAACTGTGTCATCAGCGCGCTGTTCACCCCGCAGGCGCCCACCAGCACGTCCACCTCGTGCGCGTCGCCGTCGGTGGTGGTAACGAGGAAGGGGGCGCCGGCTCCGGTGGGCAGCACGATGCTTTGTACGTGGTAGGGCACCAGCCAGGCGCCAAGATCAAGCGCGGTCTTCAACAGCAGGTTGTCGAAACTCTGCGCTTCATCAGGGGTGTCCCCGCGCGGACCGGCGCTGCGGAAGACGGTGCAGAGGGTGGCTCCCGCTTCCTTCGGCACGTGGATGCCGCCCGCCGACGCGTGAAAATAATGCCCGGCCACATAGCGCTGCACGATGGCGTCCAGCGTGGTGCGGTCCAGCCTGCCCAGATAGTCGAAGAGCGAGGTGGGGATGACGCCGGCGCACATGTTGCACCCCTGCGGCCCGATGCGGCTGAAGGACTTGCCGTCAAACAGCCACACCTCCACCGCCTGCCCGCGCGCCTGCGCCCCGCGCAGCAATGACAGCGCGCAGATCGTCCCCGCCGGCCCCGCTCCGATAATCCCGACGCGCATGGGTAACCATCCCATCGCACATCCGGAAGAAGGATGTCCGTATCCTATTGTACCACGCCGGTTGGTAAATACCTTGTAAGCTGGTAAAGTAGCAGATTAGCGTCGTTTTACTCGGATACGAATGTCCGGATGCGGACTCACCCCCGGCCATGCGTGGGAGATCTTACGCACAGAGAGATCGTAGATGGGAAATGGCGTCTCCTGCAGTGCTGGTGGAATGTCCGGGCGCGGAGAAGGCGCGCCGGGAATGGCAGTGGTCGCCGTGGTTGCGCTATCCGTCACCTTCCACCCGCCGGCGCCCTGGATAATCGCCTCGTAATTTTCTGGAAGATCGGTGGGCTTGCGGGGGGTCACGTCAGCCGGCACTGCGGTAAAGTACCGGGTCTCAACGCGGATATCGCGCAGCTTTGGCCCCTGCTGGCTATAGCCGGTGTCCTTGGCGATTAACAGCCGGGTCGCGTTCAACGGCAAATCGCGTGCTGGATCGCGGCTGGCCCAGTACAGGTAGGCCAGCACGGTAAAGCCGCCGGTGCCGTCCGTGCCGGGTGGAGCGACCATGTCCACGCTGTTCACGTCGAAGATCTCATACCGCGCAAGCAGCGGTTTCGTTTGGTCGGTTTGCATGAAGGATTGCCACTGCATCTCCGCCAGGTGATGGTTGACGGTGATGACCGGTGGCAGGCCGGTGGTGTCGAGTGGACGTATGGTCGTCCAGGGCGGCTCACGGTCCACGGTGATCCACGGGGAGTAGCGGAGCGTTAGCGTACCCGCACCGCGATTAAAAACCGGCACTGCCCCCAGCGCCCGTGCCACCGGCGCCACCGGCCCTACTACCTGCCCGTTCTGCACCGTGTAGGGACCGGGCATGGCGATATCGTTTACGGACACCTGAACCGTTCCCGTTCCCACTCCCACCAGCAGCAGCCCGGCGGTCACGGTAAACAACACCCAACCGAGGCGATGGAAAGTGCGCATGGCATGCCCTTCGTTGCGATAGATGAGCAATTATATCACAACGCATAGAGCGCATCGTGAGTTACATGCGGAGTGCCGGCTCCGCCAGCACCGCCTTAGTGCCGCGAATCTCCCGGTGCAGGCGCTGCCAGCGGGGAAGGTCATCCTCCTGCAGGTTGATTTCCAGCGGCTGCTCGATGGGGGTGACGGTGAGGACGTGGCGCAGGTAGCTTTCCGTATCCGGCCACAGGTATTCCTCGTGCACGTTCACGCTGCTGTAGATGGAGAGGAGGATCTTGCCCTGCGCCAGAGCGCAGAGGGTGGGCAGGTCGTTTTCCTTGCTGGGGCCGTTCATCGCGCGCAGGTATGGGTTGCGCAGCACGCTGGGCAGGGTGCGCTCCCAACTGCCGCAGGAATGCACGGAAAACGTCCCGAGCGCTTCGCCGATGCACAGCAGGTAGGGCGCTTCGAACTCCTCGTAGATTGCTGACGAGATGATGGCGCGTATCTCTGAACAGAGGCCGAAGCCGCCGCGCGTGCATGTCACCTCCGTGTTGTGCCGTAATCCCCCCGCAGCCTCGCCCAGCGCGCGCAGCATGCCGATGATGGCGTCGGTGATCTTGCCCAGCAGGCGGTGCAGCGTTTCCGGCTCGGTGTAGACCCATTCCAGCAGCGTGGTGGAACCCAGCAGGTAATTCGCGGTGTCCAGCGGCCCGGTCATCACCGGATTGCGGAAGGGCAGCGCGCCGCCGGTCGCCGCGCGGGCGTAGCGCAGCCACTCCACCGCGGTGTAGTAAAGGCTTGTTTCCAATGGACGGCATTGCAGATCATCAATGAACGCCGGATCAGCGGGCAGGGGGTAGGGGAAGAAGTTACCGTCCGGCTGCTCCTCCACCCGCGCGCCGAAGAGGTCGGCAAACCCCTGGCTCTGCCCATGCACCCAGCGCGGCACATCCAGCGCCGGAGCGCCATCGCCGGGCATCAGCCGCTGCGCGGCGAGGGCGTAGAGGCTATTCAGCAACTCCTCACGCCAGCGTTCGGTATATCCCGCCAGCTTCACCGCCCCTTCGTCCAGTTCGAAGGCGAACTCCTCCCGCACACGCCGGCAGGTCGCCGCATTCGGCCGCACATCCACCGCAATGCGCTCGATGGATTTCCCGCGCCAGAGAGCATCCCAGACAGCTTCCTGTGCGGGGGTGGCGGCGGTGAGTTCAGCGAAGGAGAGATGTCGCATGATATTCTCCGCAACGGATTATGCATGGCAGCGAGTCTGGAAGTTAAAAAATCCCGCATGAAATCGGGACCGACGAAAACCGCGTTTCGGGCGTCTGCAATATGGGCGGGCGAGCGTCCCCGCGAGCCGACTCCGTGGGGAAGTCTAATCCGTCGCTACCAGACTATAATAGAACACGACATTCCAAATTTCCACCCGGAGTCGGCTCGCGGGGACGCTCGCCCGCCCAGGTTTCTTATTCCGGCACCGTCACCGGCACCACACACTCCACCTCTACCACCGCTCCTTCCGATGCGTAGGGGATGGTGTCACCGACAATCGCCTGCCCATTCACCGTCAACTGCATGGTATCCACCGCCGCCTGCGTCACGTGGATGCGATATGTCGCGCCGCGGCAGACGCGGGTGATGGTGAGTTCCGGCAGGTCGGCGGGGAGGCAGGGGCGGACGCTGAGGCCGGTCCACTCCGGCTTGATGCCGAGGAGATGCTGGGTGACGGCGACGAAGTTCCATGACGCCGTGCCGGTGAGCCAGGAGTTCTTCGCTTCGCCGAAGCGCACGGCGTCTTTGCCGGCGACCATCTGCGCGTAGACGTAGGGCTCCAGCCGGTGGATCTCGCTGATGTCTTCCAGGTAGGCGGGGCAAATCTGCCGGTAGTATTCCCAGGCGTATGCACCGCGACCGAGCACTGTCTCGGCGATGATGATCCACGGGTTGTTGTGACAGAAGATGCCCGCATTCTCCTTGTACCCCGGCGGGTAGGAGGAGATTTCGCCCAGTTCCAGGTGATATTCCGAGTAGGCGGGATTCTGCAGTACGATGCCGTATTTGGTGTTCAACCGCTCGCGGACGGAGTTCAGCGCCAGTTCCGCCTGCCCCGTCTCCGCGCCGATGCCGGCCATCACGCAGTACCCCTGCGGCTCGATGAAGATCTTCCCTTCTTCGCACAGGTCGCTGCCCACCGGGTTGCCGAAGAAATCGTACGCGCGGCGGAACCATTGGCCGTCCCAGCCGTGCTCCAGCACCACCTCCGACATCTTCGCCGTATGCGCTTCGGCGGCCCGCGCTTCGTCCTCCAGCCCCAGGTGGCGGCACAGGGCGGCGAAATCCGGCCCACAGGCCACGAAGAGGCCGGCGATGAAGACGGACTCGGCGGTGCGCCCTTCGCGGTTGGCGCAGCACTGGAACGATTCCCCCGGCTGGTCGCTGAAACAGTTCAGGTTCAGGCAGTCGTTCCAGTCGGCGCGGCCGATGAGCGGCAGTCCGTGCGGTCCCAGGTTGTTCACCACATGGTAGAAGGATGCCTTGCAGTGCTCGAAGAGGCTGGCAACCTTCTCGTTGGAGTCGAACGACACCATCTCATCGAGGATGCTCCAGTCGCCCGTCTCTTTGATATAGGCGGCGACGCCGACGATGAGCCACAGCGGGTCGTCGTTGAAGCCGCTGCCCATCATCGAGTTCCCCTTGCGGGTGAGCGGCTGGTACTGATGCCAGTTGCCGCCGTCCTCGAACTGCGTGCTGGCGATATCCAGAATGCGCTGGCGGGCGCGGGCGGGAATCTGATGGACGAACCCCAGCAGGTCCTGGTTGGAATCGCGAAAACCCATGCCACGCCCGATGCCCGACTCGAAATACGACGCGCTGCGCGACATGTTGAAGGTGACCATGCACTGGTAGGGGTTCCAGATGTTCACCATGCGGTTCAGCTTCGCGTCGCCGCTCTCCACCGCGTAGAGACCGAGCAGGCCGTCCCACATCGCGCGCAGCGCGGCGAAGGCGGCGTCCACCTGCTCGACGGTGGCGAAGCGGTTCATCAGCGCGTGGGCGCGCGTCTTGTTGATGACGCCGATGCTCTCGAATTTTTCCTCGGTCGGGTTTTCGATGTAGCCGAGTATGAAGATGAGATCGCGGCTCTCGCCGGGGGCGAGGGTCATGTCAAGCTGCTGTGCGGCGATGGGCGACCAGCCGCTGGCCACGGAGTTTTTACACGCGCCGTCCAGCACCGCTTGCGGCTCACCGGCGCCGTTGTACAGGCCCAGGAAGGTCTCGCGGTCGGTGTCGAAGCCGGCCACCGGCGCATTCACCGTGTAGAAAGCGTAGTGATCGCGGCGCTCGCGATACTCCGTCTTGTGGTAAATGGTGCTTCCCTCAATCTCCACCTCGCCGATGGAGAAGTTGCGCTGGAAGTTCGCGCCGTCATCCACCGCGTCCCACAGGCAGAACTCCAGGAAGGAGAAGAGGCTGAAGGATTTTGGCGCGTCACCCGTGTTGGTGAGGGTGACGCGGTGAATCTCGCAGTGCTCGCCCAGCGGTACGAAGAAGAGCACGCTTGCCTTGAGCCCGTCTTTCTCTCCCGTGATGCGCGTGTAGCCCAACCCGTGACGGCATTCATAGGCGTCCAGTTCCGTCTTGCAGGGCATCCAGCCGGGATTCCATACCGTCTCGCCGTCGCGGATGTAGAAGTACCGCCCGCCGGCGTCCGTCGGCACGTTGTTGTACCGGTAGCGGGTCAACCGCCGCAGCCGGGCGTCACGGTAGAAGGTATAGCCGCCGGCGGTATTGGAAATCAACCCGAACAACGCCTCGCAGCCCAGGTAGTTAATCCACGGATACGGCGTGCGCGGGGTGGTAATCACATACTCGCGCGCGGAATCATCAAAATGCCCGAATTGCATGGAAACCTCCGAAAGGGGGATACCCCTCTATTCGCCGGAGGCTGAAAAAATCCTCGCAATTCATTTTCATAACGTAGGGCGCGCGTGTGGATGAATAGTCTCCATCCCGGCACGCGAGAGATGGGTGCTCACGCCGCCTTCTCCATCGTCTCC
>JAKIYB010000137.1 GCA_022708765.1 Armatimonadota bacterium
CGCCGACCATGAAGCTGGCGCACAAGGCGGGCGATAAACTCTTCGTCGATTACAGCGGCGACGGGCTCAGCTACGTCAACCGGCAGACCGGCGACGTGGTGGCGGTGGAACTCTTCGTCTGCTGCTGGGGCGCCAGCAGCTTCTGCTACGCGGACGCGACCTTGACGCAGCAGGCGCCGGACTTCGTCGCCTCCCATGAACGCGCCTTGCGCTACTTCGGCTGCGCGCCGCGGGCCACCGTGCCCGATAACCTCAAAAGCGGTGTCCGGCGCAGTGACCGCTACGCCCCGGCCATCGGGCCGCTCTACGCCAAGCTGGCGGAACACTATGGCTTCGTGGTGCTCCCCGCCCGTGTGAAAAAGCCCCAGGACAAGGCCGTCGTGGAGAACGCCGTGCTGAATATCCAGCGCTACATCCTCGGACGGCTGCGCGACCGCACGTTTTTCGCCCTGGCCGAGATCAATGCCGCCATTCGCGCACTCCTGGACCAATTCAATGATGAGCCGATGAAAGGGTACGGGGGGATGAGTCGCCGTGAGCGTTTTCGCACCCTGGATCAACCGGCCGCGCAGCCGCTGCCCGCCGCGCCGTTTCGCATCACCACTGTCCAGGTGGACCTGCGCGTGGCCCGCAACTATCACGTCCAATTCCAAAAGCACCACTACAGTGTGCCGTACCACCTGGTGCAGCAGCAGGTCGATGTCTACCTGGTCGGCGGCCTGGTCGAGATTTATCACGAGGGGCAGCATGTCGCCCGGCACCCGCACCAGCCTTCCAACTACGGCTACTCAACCCGCGAGGAGCACATGCCGCCGCATCATCGCTTCGTCAAAGGCTGGTCACCGGACTACTTCATTGGCAAAGGGAGTCTCATCGGGGCGCAGACCGCCGAGGTGATGCGCCAGATTCTCCGTCGCTACACGCACCCGGAGCAAGCCTACCGCAGTTGTCTCGGCGTGTTGAACTTGGCCAAGCAATATACCCCGGAGCGGCTGGAACTCGCCGCCGCCCGTGCGCTGCACTTTCAGACGCCCACCTATCAAACGTTGAAAGCGATTCTTCAGCAGGCCCTCGATCAGCAACCGCTGGAGGGCGCCGTCGCGCCGGAGCAGGGCAACTCCCCCTGCTGCACGACAACGTGCGGGGACCGGCGTATTACCGTTAAGAAAGGAAACCCCGATGCACTTGGAAACCACCCTCACCCAACTGCGCGCGATGCGCCTCTCCGCCATGGCCGACGCCTTGCAACAGCGCCTGGAGCACGACGATCAGCACGGGCTCTCCGGCGAGGAGTTTGCCGCCCTCCTCATCGAGGATGAATACTGCGCGCGGCAACAGCGGAAACTGGCCCGGTTGATCGGCGCCGCCAACTTCAAGCCGGAAGGCGCCTGCCTGGACAACGTCCGCTATGCCACCACGCGCGGGGTGGAGAAGCGCGACCTGATGGCCTTCACCACCCCGGCGTGGATTCAGGGGGCGCACAACCTCATTCTCACCGGCGCCACCGGCACCGGCAAAACGTATCTGGCGGAAGCCATCGGCCTGCAAGCCTGCACGTGGGGGTATTCCGTGAAAAAGCTGCGCTACAAGACGCTCTTTGAGGAACTCGCCGCCGCGCGTGGCACCGGGCAATTCCTCAAAGCGTTGAAGCGGCTACAACTCACCCGGGTCCTCATCCTGGATGACTTCCTGATGACCCCGGCCACCGCCGACGACCTGGCGAACCTGCTGGAGATCATTGAAGACCGCAGTCAACTTGGCCCGCTCGTGATCACGACGCAATACCCGCCGTCCGCCTGGCATCCGCTCATGCCGGACCCCACCATCGCCGACGCGATTTGCGACCGACTCATTCACACCTCAACGGTGTTTACCTTACAAGGAGATTCACAGCGGAAACAGAATCAAGCGAATACATAGCGCAGTAACGGCTGATGACCCGGACTGACCGGTCACGTATCACGAGATAGACCGGTCAAGTAAAGTGAGATTGGTCGGTCAAGTTCGTGAGATTTCGCATGCTGCACTTCGCCCTTACCCACGAGCGGGCGCAGGGCTTGGTCGCCGCGCCGCATCAGGGGCATCTCAGCACCCTCATCGATGATCTGGAATACCAACTGACGACCAATCCCGCGCTGGAGGCCAGCGTCGCCCGCACCGCGCGCGGCGGCTGGCGCGTCCAGCGCAAACCCTATTATCGCCTGGCTATCGCTTCCTGGAGCGCATCCCCGCGCTGGAGGTGGTTAATATCCACAGCATCGTTCGAGGTGCTCCAGTTCTTGTCGATGACAGTCGTCCCGCTCGGGGTGGCGAATACCAGCGCCCAGATTTATCACTTCGTCGGTGGGTCCCGATGACGAAGTCGCGCACCTGTATTCGTTACTCGGGCATTTTTTCGATGCTGTGTAACATTCCCAGCGCATCACACGTACTATACAGCAGGGAAAGGGGCGCGCAGGGAGGCGCACCCATCCCCGATCTTTTCTCGAATGGAGGCGCGTATGAAGATGATGACGCGGGTGTGCTGTGGGTTGGTGTTGTTGCTCGGGTTGACATTGTCCCCGATGATGGGCGATGAACCGGCGGTGCTTGCGCCGATTCCGGTAGTGGAAGTACCGCTACTTGAGGTGGTCTTCGTGCTGGATACCACCGGCAGCATGGGCGGGCTGCTTCACGGGGCAAAGGAAAAGATCTGGTCCATCGCCAACATGCTGGTTACCGGCAAGCCGTCGCCGAACATTAAAATGGGTTTGATTGCCTACCGGGATCGCGGTGATGCTTACGTGACGAAGGTGACTCCGTTGTCGGAGGACATTGATGCCGTCTATGCCGAATTGATGCAGTTCAAAGCCGAAGGCGGCGGCGATACACCCGAGAGCGTGAACCAGGCGCTGCATGAGGCTGTGACGAAGATAGCCTGGAGCGAGCAGAAGGATGTGTATCGCGTGATCTTCCTGGTCGGCGACTGCCCGCCGCACATGGATTATGCCGATGACGTAAAATACCCCGACACCTGCAAACTGGCCGCCGAACGCGGCATCATTATCAACACCATTCAATGCGGTGCTCATGCCTCCACCACGCCGATCTGGGAGGCGATCGCGAAATCGACGGAAGGTACCTTCGCGGCGGTGGCGCAGTCCGGCGGTGCCCGGGTGATCGTGACGCCGCACGATGAAACGCTGGCGCGCCTCGCAGTTGAACTCGATGCTACGCGCCTGTACTACGGCACCGCGGAGGAACAACGCCTGGGTATGGAGCAGGCGGCGAACGCGGGGGTCATCACCAGAACAGGAAGCGTGACGGCGAATGCGGGGCGTGCCGGGTATATCACCGATGGCGCGGCGTTGAAAGGTCCAGCAGGCTCCATTGATGCGTTCGCCAAAGCCGGTAGTAAAGATCTGGTGAATGACGTCACCAGCGGCGCGGTGGCGCTGGACAAACTCGACAAAAAGCTGTTGCCCCCGGACATGCTGAAGATGACGCTTGATGAGCGAAAAAAACTGATCGAAGATCTCCAGGTGAAACGAGAAGCGCTGCAGAAACAGCTCACTGATGCCGCGAAACTGCGCGCGGCCTTCATTGCCGAAGAGGAGAAAAAGCAAGGCGAGAAGCCGGCGGATGCATTTGACGTCGCCATTCGCGCCGCGGTCGCGAAGCAGGCACTCGCTTTTCATATTGCCTACTGACGGGTATATCACTTAATCGTACCCTGATGCACGGAACACGACCAACAGGCTCTACCGGATACCGATGACAAGTGAGTTGTCACAGCGGGTGAAAGGATTGCGTGACAGATGAGGAGTTGATGGCGCGAGTGGTTGCCGGAGATATGACAGCACTCGGTATCCTGTTCGAACGGTATCGGCAGCCTCTTTTCAGATTTCTCTATCGCATCCTACGGCGGACGGCCTGGACGGAAGACCTGCTGCAGGAAGCGTTTCTGCGCGTCTATGACAACCGCCGTCGCTACACCCCAGGGAAATCCTTCTCGACCTGGCTCTACACCATGGCTTACCGCCTGGCAATTGACGCGCTACGCCGAGAAGCCCACTGCGACTCGCGCGTTGATGTCGAAACCCTCGCGACCGTATCCCCTCCAGATTTTGACCAAGGTGAAATCGCGCGCCTTGTCCGTGAAGCGATCACCGCCTTGCCGGAAGACCAGCGGGTGGTGGTGATCTTGCGCGAATACGAAGGTTTTTCCTATAAAGAGATCGCGATGGTAGTGGGGTGCACGGAGGAAGCGGCGCGGGTACGCGGGCACCGCGCACGGCAGGCGCTGAAACACACGCTGGCGCCAGTGCTGATGGAGGAATGCGAAGCGCCGTAACGTTTCATGTCATTGAAACGTATCCGAGATAGGAGGATGCTACGATGCGCACATTGCTGTTGGGATTTATGCTTATGTTTTGCGCCGGCCTTGCGCTGGCGGACGGTATGCTGCTGCCGGTACGGCCGGAGGTGCCGGCATTCGGCGTCAGCTACCACCGGGTAAATGTCACCCTTGACCGGCAAGTGGCGACGACGGAGGTGGACCAGGCCTTCCTCAATCGCGGCAACCGACAGGTGGAAGGTACGTATATCTTCCCGATCCTCGATGGCATGACAATCTCGAAATTCTCGATGTATGCGGGCAACGAGGAGTTGACGCACCGCATCCTGGAGAAAGAGGAGGCGCGGCGCATCTATACCGGCATCGTGAGCAAGCGGCAGGATCCAGCGCTGCTGGAATGGCTGGGGTACCGCATGATTCAAGCGCGCGTCTTCCCCATTGAGCCCAATCAGGAGAAGCGCATTAGGCTGTCGTATCAGGAAGTGGTGAGCGCGAAACAGAATGTGGTGAAATACGTCTACCCGTTGAAAACAGAGAAGGTCTCCGCGACGCCACTGCGAGATTGCAGCGTCACGATTCGCCTGCGGGCGGCGGCACCACTGCGGAATATCTACTCGCCCACGCACGCGGTGACGATTGAGCGGAAAGGGGAGCACGAAGCCGTCATCACCTATCGCGAGAAAAACGTGCTGCCGGATCAGGATCTGGTCCTCTATTATGCCACCAGCCCGGACCCGGTGGGCGTAGACCTGCTGGCGTATCGCGAACCCGGCGCGGGTGACGGCTATTTTCTGCTGCTGGCATCGCCGCGGGTGGAGGTAACGGCGGAAGACGTACAGCCGAAAGACGTCGTTTTCGTACTGGATACGTCGGGCAGCATGCAGGGCGAAAAGCTGGTGCAGGCGAAAGCCGCCCTGCAATTTTGCCTGAACAGCCTGGATGCGCGCGACCGCTTCAACGTGATCGCCTTCAGCACGGAGGTGAATCCCTGGCGCCGAGAACCACAAACGGCGGCGCCGGCGCACCTCGCGGAAGCGACAACCTTTATCAAAGGCTTAACCGCTATCGGCGGCACGAATATCCACGGCGCACTGGAGACGGCGTTGCATCAGCTCACGCATGTTGCAGACGCGGCTGGCCGCCCGCCGGTAGTGGTCTTTCTCACCGATGGCCTGCCAACCATCGGCGAAACGAGTACCAACCGCATTCTCACCGCGGTGAAGACATGGAATACCCGGCGTGTGCGCTTGTTCAATTTCGGCGTCGGCGCCGACTATAACGCGCACTTCCTGGACAAGCTGGGCAATGCAAACTACGGCGACACGGAAAACGTGCTGCCCAAAGAAGATATCGAAGTCAAAGTCTCCGACTTCTACACGAAGATTGCGACGCCGATGCTGATGAATCTGGCGCTGGACTGGGGCGGCATGGAGGTAGCTGACATCTATCCGAAGCAACTGCCCGACCTCTTCAAAGGCTCGCAGCTCATCATTGCGGGACGCTATAAGGCCGCAGGTGCGAAAGACTGCGCGGTGCGGTTGAGCGGTGACATCGCCGGCAAACGGCAGTCATTCACTTACACGCTGCATTTCCCGGCCAGCAGCACGGATGCGGAACATCTGCCACGGCTGTGGGCCACACGAAAGATCGGCTACCTGGAGGAGCAGCTTCGGCTGCACGGGATGCAGAAAGAGATGCTGGAAGAGTTGATTACGCTGTCGAAGACCTACGGCGTACTCAGCCAGTATACCTCTTTCCTGGTTGATCTGGACGTGAACGCGCCGCCCAGCCCCATCGGCGCTGTGCCGAATGCCCAGCGCGACGCCGCGGATCTGATGACGGCGTATGCGCGCAGTGTAGACGCTTCGCGAGGGATAGAGGCGGGCATAGACGGAGCACGGCAGTCGCGCAATACCAAATTGTCGGCGAAAGCTGAGCAAGTGAAAGGTCCGTCTTCCCAGCTCATGTATGACGAAGCGGGCAACGCCATGCAGGTGACGAGCTTGCGGAACGTGAACCAGCGCTCCTTCGTGCAAGCCGGCGCGCAATGGGTCGATACGCAATACTCGCCCAAACAGCCGGTGGTAAAAGTGCGGGTATTCTCGGCGGCCTACTTCCAACTGGCAAACGCCCACCCGCAGATGGCGCGCTTCATGAGCGTGGGACACAATGTGACGGTGGCGCTACGCGATACCGCGGTTCAGGTCAGCGACGGCGGGCAGGAAACTGAATTCACCACCGCTGAGATGAAAGATCTGTCCGAGCAGATGAATGCGTCGTTCGGCATGCCGGAGGACGTGAAGACAACAGCACGACCGGATACGCCGGTGGCGCACGCGACCGGACCGCTGCCGTTGCTGTTCGGTATGGCATTGCTGGTGTTGCGCGCCGGGTGGCGATCCCGCCGGCGAGAGAGTGATCATGCGAACGTGTGAAACATTTCGGGAACGTATAAACGTATTAGTGGACGGCGAATTGCCTGCCGATGAGGCGGCGCAGTTGCATGCGCACGTGGAGAGTTGTCCCGCCTGCGCAGAAGAATACGAGGCACTGCGGCGCACGCGGCGAACGCTGGCCTGCTGGACGACGCCGGACGCGGATGTGGGATTAACCACCGCCTTCGCCAAGCGACTGACAGCGCATATTTCCCGGCCTTCACTCTGGTCGCGGCTCTTCGGTCAGCCGCTGGCGCGGCTGGCTTGGGGAGCTAGCCTGGTTTGCGCCCTGGGAATCGGTCTGTTTTCCTGGCATCAACACCAGCAGGCGCCTGTGCCAATAACGGAAGTAAAGACGGAGCACTATACCGCGCTATCTGCTGCGCCACCGCTCCTCGAACAGCAGCTCACATCGGAACCGCCTGCTGTTGCACCAGTGAAAACACCGTCTGTCGAACGACCCAAGCCGCGGCCAAGTCGACCACCGCAGCCGCCGCGCATTGCGGTCATAGTAACGCAACCACCTGAAACCGACCCGACAGTCGTACTGGATGAGCACCTGGCGGAAACAGCGAGTACCTGGACGCCGGCAGTCACGGCAGCACACGTTGGGGCTCGGTTAGATGCAGAATTGGGCGGACCTGCGGGATTGGAATATGTGGATACGCTGCGGGCATCTAAGGAATACATTGACTCCGTCTCCACGCCGGAAGACCTCGTGATGGCGGCGTTGATGGAACTGCATTGATACAGGAGGAACTCTGGGAGCTCATTATGCGAAAGTGGTTAGTAACTGGTGGTTTGATCGCTCTGCTGCTGACGGTATTCGCCGGAATATTGTCGGCGGATGATCTGCCGCGCCTCTATGTGGTGAATTCGCTGTCGGACGACATGACGATTGTTGATACACGCGCTCAGGTCATCACCGGAGTCATCCCATTAGGGATGCGTGGCTATGATCTCGCCGTAGATGGGCAAACGGCGTATGTCACCTCCGCGCCGGTGCAGGAGGGCAAGATGGCGCCGGGGCTGCTGGTCATTGATCTGACCAAACAACGCCTGCGCGACATCATTCCGCTTTCGCTATCACCGTTGGCCACGGTGCATCTGCGTGCGGACGGCCGGCAGGCAGTGGTCGTAACGGCTGCGTCACCCGGACAGCGCAACGATGAGCGCGGACAGGTACTATTCATTGATCTGCCAGCGAAAAAAGTTGAACGGACGGTGAACGTTGGCCTAAACCCACTGGCCAGTGCCATGACGCCGGACGGAACACGCCTTTATACCGCGGATTGGGCCAGTCATACCATCTCCGTAGTAGACCTGAACGCAGGCCGCCTGCAGGACACCATTCCCATCGGCCTGCCCACCGCGCGCGTGCTGGCAATGCGTCCTGACGGTAAGAAGCTCTACACGCTGCTGGAGCGCCTGCCGGTTGAGGCGCAAAGGCAAATCAACATGAACGCGGCAGACACGCAGGCTAACGTCAGCCAGCAGGTGCGGACGATGAGCGAGACGTCGTTGTGGGAAATTGACACCGCAAGTAACGCGGTGACACGGCATCCCTTCACCGGGATGACCCAGGCGCACACGGCGGCGGTGAGTCCGGACAACCGCCGATTATACCTGTATGGTCGCGATGACTCTAAGATGTCAAAAATCACCGACGCTGGCTACAGGCTGGTCAGTGTAGATCTGACAAAGATGACACTGCTGAAACAGTATGGCGACTTCGGCTTCCTATCCACGCTGCTGGTCAGCGGCGATGGGAAAAAGCTCTACCTCGTCGGCACGCCCGGTGATCCAAAAAGCGAAGCTGATGTGCAGCGGAGTTATAACATGCGCGGTGCGAAACTGCCGAATGACTCCACTCAGCAGGTGGCGGAAACCGTGCAGGACCTGAGTCAGTTGCGCAAGACCGTCACAATCCTGAACAGCGATACCGGCAAGGTGGAAAAGGTGCTCACCGTGGGCAGCTTCCCACGCGGCGCGGCGTTGCGCGAGTGATAGGCCAATTCAGGAGCAATTATACACCACTGCTCACTGCTGTCTCTCTAGAAGTGGTGTCAAGTCCCAGGACCGGTAGCTTCTCCATTTCAGACCGTCCCCTTGAGCATCGCCTATTCACTGGTCTCTCACGGCAAGGTCTCGTCGCGAATTCTCTCTGGCGGCTCGTGGTGACCGACATTATCGCTCGCGGATCCGCAGGCCGGAATTCCAAAACGCTCGGAGGTTCGAATCCTCCCCGGGCAGCCACTATTCACCGACGAACCGTCTCTCCGCATGAATTCTTCCCCGACTATTTGGAGATTTCCGTATAAAAATCCCGAATCAGTTTTGCCCATCCTCTGGACGACGCCCGGTCAAGTTGAGTTCAATTCCTCTCTGATCGCCCCGTTTCTCTCTGATTGATCAGGACGGGAGACGATGGGCGCTTCTCGCGAAATGCCGGAAAGTGCAGAGGAAAGTGGGATACCAGCAATTTCCCTATTTCGTCCCTTTTCGTTATCTTGACCTGGCATTTTGCATATGCTAAGATGTCAGAGGCGCATACAACCGGATGGCAGTAGAAAGGAGCAGGCAATGTCTTCACGTCCACGTCGGCATTTTCGGGCAGTCGACAAGCTCCCTCGCGCGATGGTGAAGCAGATCCAGCAGTTTGTGCAAGGGGTGTGGCTGTATATCCCAATCGCGGACCGGACCACCCCACAGGGACGGCGCTACAAAATTCTCTTATTGGATTCCTATGGCCATTCGGTGAAGGACATTGCTAC